>JAIROL010000112.1 GCA_031257565.1 Tannerella sp.
TATGAAAAGCATCTTTTAGTCAATGGCTATGCCGATAGCATTGTCGAAGCAATCAATAAATATGAAGGCGATCCCGAATATTTTACTAAATATAAAAAAACCTATAACAATGGCTTATCTGGCAAGAAAAACTCTGCGGATAAAGATTTAGATGAAAATTCAAAAAATGAATCGATGCTATTAACGCTTTGTAAAAACAATAAAGCAAAATATGCGTCATGTATTGCTGAAAAGATCGTTGAACAGGCAGATTCCGGCAAAAAGATGCCTCCTAAAATCCTAAGTCTTTTTAATGAAATAGCGCTTAGTTTAAGTCTGCCGCCAGGCGAGAATTACAAAAATGGTTAAATTATCGGAAAAGCAGCGAAGCATTGTAGAACACAAAGAGGGCGCCATCCTCGTAAAGGCCGGTCCCGGCAGCGGCAAAACCAGGGTCCTAACCGAAAGGATCAAACATCTGTTGCTGGACAAGAAGCGGTGTAAAATATTGGCATTGACCTTCAGTAATTTTGCGACGGATGAAATGCGCAACCGTTTACAGGAAGATACTGCCATAAGGGATTGTGTTGAAAATGTAACGGTGGGAACCATCCATTCTTTTTGCCTGGAAATGGTTCAGACCCGGGGCAACCTGGCAGGATTAAATCAGGATATAGTAATATTTGAGAGTGAAGAAGACAGAGCATCAATACTTCGCGATGTGTTTGTTGCCGATCCCCAATTTTATTCAGTACTGGTAAATGCCAAACAGAAGCCTGATGTCTTTATAAAAAAATGCCTAAGCAAAATTTCGGATTTTAAAAAAAGATTTATTTCTCCGGAAATGTGCAACTATGGAGAGTTATTCCCACTGGTATACAGGGCGTACAATGAATCACTATTGAAGCAAAACGCCCTTGATTTTGACGATATGCTTTTTTATGCGTATAGAATACTCATAGAGAATCCAGCCGTTGTTAAACTGTATACATCCCTGTATAAATATATCTGCGTGGATGAAGCTCAAGATTTGAACTATGCGCAGTACAATGTGATAAAGGCCCTCTGCGGTAAAGAATTTTGTAATATTATGCTTGTCGGCGATGAAAATCAAGCAGTTTATGGCTTTAATGGTTCTGACAGTAAGTTTATGACTGTACAGTTTGTTAATGATTTTAAGCCCAAGGAGTATTTACTGAATAAAAACTATAGATCGGCGCGGGCAATTGTCGCTTTTGCCAATAAACTGGGGAATTACAATAGCGAAACAAACTTTGTATACGAAGGTGAACTGACAGCATCGTCTTATCACGATGAAAAAGAAGAGGCCGGAGCGGTTTTCAATAAAATAAAATATTTGCTTGCGAAAGGCCATCGAGATATAGAAAACAAATTATCTTACAGCGATTTCGTGATAATTGGACGTAATAAATATGTATTTAGAGAAATTGAAAATATTCTTGCTGAAAATAGAATACCATATTTTTATAAAAAGATAAACAATGGAATCGATATAGAATCTGATTATATAAAGGCTTTTGAATTAAGTATCAGGTTGATAATAAATCCTCAAGATACCGTCCATTTACGGGAGCTTTCCAGGCTTGTTAAAGTACGTATAGCCCGTTCAAATTTAAGTATCATCGATAAATTAAACAAAATATTATTACATGGTTATGCCAATCTCTTGCCGGCATTGACCTTGTTGCAGAATGCAGATATTGATTTTGACAAAGTATTAAATGCTTTAGAAAATAATCTGCCCGATGATTTATCGGATGATGACCGATATTTGATAATGAATGATATTGATCAATGGAAAAAGCATTGGAAAAAATACAAAAGCATAGTTCCCGGGGAAAACCGTTCTTTGCTGTCATTTAGAAATCATATTTCCCTGGGGAAAACCCATGACATACAGTATGATAATGGTGTCGCCTTGCTTTCTGCCCATATATCAAAGGGCTTGCAGTATGAGGTTGTTTTTATTATCGGCCTTACAGAGGGCACTTTCCCTGATTATCGTGCGGTTAGAGCAGGTGAAACTGAACTAAATCAGGAAAAGAATAGTATGTATGTCGCTGTTACCAGAGCTAAGCGTTTATGCTATCTTTCCTGCCCCCAAACAAAATTAATGCCCTGGGGTGATTATAAACGGCAAACCCCCTCCCGGTATATTCAGGACATACTTGATAGGGAGCGGTTGTAATTATGGATGAAAAAGGAAACTATAAATGTCTTGTCTAATTGCCGGGCAATTCGCTGCCTGGGAAAAGGAATGTAATGACCGCTTCAATACCCTCAAATTCAACGAAGAAGAACTCAACCGCATTTTTATCGAAATATACGGTCTCCAGGACGAACTCACCCCCGAAGTAGAAAACAAAGATGTTACCATCCGCAAAGCCGACCTGAGTAGGGAGATACGCAGCCTTGTTTCCTACGCCGTTGGCTGTATGTTTGGCCGCTATTCCCTTGACGTGGAAGGGCTCGTTTATGCCGGCGGCGACTGGGACAGCGGCAAATACAGGACTTTTATTCCGGTAGAGGACAATATACTGCTTATAAGCGATGATGACTATAGAAAAGATGATATAACAAATCTTTTTATCGACTTTGTCAAAATCGTTTACGGCGAAGACACCCTGGAAGAAAATCTCAATTTTATCGCCAAAGCCCTTTCCTCAGGCGGCGGAACCTCGCGGGAAATAATCCGCAGCTATTTCCTTGCCGGCTTTTTCGATGATCACAAAAAAATTTACCGGAAACGCCCCATCTACTGGCTTTTTGACAGCGGCAAGGCAAACGGATTCAAAGCCCTTGTCTATATGCACCGCTATAATGCCGACACCATTGGCAAGCTCCGAATTGATTACCTGCATAAAATCCAGAACAGCTACGAAGGTGAAATAAGCCGCATCCAGCGTATATTGTCCTCCGGCGCCTCCGCTGCGGAGAAGGCAAAAACACAGAAACGTCTCGAAAAACTCCAAAGGCAGCTTAAAGAAACCAAAGACTACGACGAAAAGATAGCCCACCTGGCCCTCTGCCGCAACGAGATAGACCTTGATGACGGGGTTAAGGTAAACTACGAGAAGGTGCAGATGGACAGGAACGGGAAGAAACTGGAGGTATTGGG
>JAIROL010000023.1 GCA_031257565.1 Tannerella sp.
TGTGTTTTCCGAGCGACAGAAACAGCCTTTACCTGCCTTTTATGGCACTTGCTGACCGCGGATTCCGACTCTCTACCGTTTTTTACAATGGAACAAAACTTTGTCAATCCTGATTTTCACACAGCCTCAAAAAAAAGTCCGGCGTGCGCATCGGCTTCCGTATGGGAAACGGACGGGAATCGCAATAGTAACCATGCCCGCGTTTTTTCCAAAAAATGACGCGGGCGTAAATTATTGATTATTAATACATTACGCTCAATATTCAAGAATATTTAACTTGCACAGCTCAAATATTATCCGTAACTTTAAGCAATTATTTAAACAATTAGTATATTTGTAGAATGGAAAAAGAGTTTGCTAAATGGCTGCTTGATATAGCCAAATATGTAACGACGGCAGTTATCCTGTCGTCAATCATCGGGAAAATAGAAGGATGGTGGATGTATCTGTTTTCAGCGTCCGTCGTTCTGACATGCCTCTTTTGGGGCTTGTATTTGATTCACAAAAAAGAAAAGAAAGAAAAGGAGGATTAAACATGGGATTATACATTATGGGTACAATGCTGATACTGATATCTTGTATTGGAGGCGTATACTTCATCATTCAGGACAAAAAGAGGGAAAAACAGGAAAACTGACCGGGTTGCCGATCGGTAACCCGGCGCCCACCCCGAAAAACAAAAACTTGTGTTTATGGGAGAGTGTCTAAAAGGTTCGCTTTTCGTCATTGCGAGGTGCGAAGCAATCCCTGCGCAGGCGGTGGTGGCGGGGTCGCTTCACGATGGCGATAGGGATTGTTTCCGGAACGTGCCTTGCAAACAAACACCCGCGCGCGCAGGCAGGTATCAATCCACCATCCGCAGTTGCAGCTGCAAACCGCCGGAACGGTATCATATTATACGCCTGTTTCCGAGCGCCTGTATATATATGATACCATTTATTCGCTCGATTTAACTTTATTTAACATATGTTCCTCCTTATTTTTGCCGGAATATTTTGTAATGTACATTATAATCCGCACCTTTGAGAACAATTTAAAAACAAATAACTATGCTGACTACAAAACAGTTTCAAACCCTCGACGACCTCTACGCATTTTACAACGTAAAACTCTTCGGCGCCTCACTGCCCGAATGTATCGTTAACCTCTCCCGCCGACCCCACAGTTACGGCTTCTTTGTCGCAAATCTATGGGCCACAATGGATAATACAATGAAGCCCAACGAATATTCGCATGAAATCTCCCTCAATCCCGATTACCTCCTGCGCCCTTCCATCGAATGGCATTCTACTCTCGTCCACGAAATGGTACACCTCTGGCAACAGGAGTTCGGTAAACCCTCCCGAGTCGCCTATCATAACAAACAGTGGGCGGAAAAGATGGAGTCTATAGGACTGATCCCGTCTGATACGGGAATGCCCGGAGGCGCCAAAACCGGACAAAGCGTGAGCCAGTACATCAATCCCGACGGACGATTTGCAAAGGTGTTTAACTCGCTCGATGCCGCAGAACTGGAAATGCTTCGACTTCGCTATTTGCCGGTTGCAAGTATTACGTCATCCAGAGAAAAAGATCAGGACGATGATCCGGACGACCCGAACAGCAGCGCCGCCGGCAGAAAAAAAAAGAAAATCCGGCGTTCGCATCAAATATTCATGCAACTGCGCCAATAATCTTTGGGGACGTTCCGGCCTGCACATCCACTGCCTCGACTGCAACATGCCCTTTTCCGAATCCGAATAAGAGCCGAATCCAAAACACCATATAATTGTAATGTACATTAAAAATCGCCATCCGAAAATAACCGTTTAGACTTCGAATATACCGGAAAATATGATTATCTTTGTATTGAAATTTTACATGCACAGAACAGTCAAAAAAATAGATAACTTATGAAACACTTAGCATTAATTACTTTTTAAACAAATCCCCAATTTTCGCCTCGCCCATCCGGGCTGTGTCATCCTCCTGATTTTTCCCCGAAATCATACCTTCAATAATCTCCTTTACCGAGCGTTTATGTTTCTCCATTTCCGCCCTTTCGCTAGTGTCTTTCGCCGCTTTATCCGCCACCAGCCGTGCATGTATCTTTTCCGCTTTCTTCTTTTTCTTTTCTTTCTCCAATTTACTGGTAGTAAGAGATTCCGGCACTCCAAATTCACTTTCCAGCACCTTATTCACATAAGCCAGTATCCCGTGCACCTTTATCTTCCCGGAATCTATATCCTTCTGAAGCCGCGTAAACCGTTCCGACGCCCGTTTCAGTTCCTGACGATCCGCAATAAAATCGCAAACAAACATAGCCGTCGAATCACGGTATATATGATACAGAATATTATACAACTTCGTATACCAACCACTCTTATTGCCCGCCTTGCCACCGGTAGACATTATATTCAGTTCCAGCCAGTTGAACGCTTTCGACCCGTTTTCCTTCCGGAGCGCATACGTAAAAGTCAAATCGGCATCTTTCGACAGCATTTTTTCGCTCAAATCAATCACGTTCTTCTTAAGATCCGACACATTGATAAACTTATCCTCCACCATCATCATCTTCCGGAACTCCTTCAACGTAGTCCGGTAAAACCCCTTATCCTTCCACCGGCAGCACAGTTCATACATCCGCTTCGCATAGTACGACGGAAGAGACAGCGCAATCACCTTATTATACGAAGTAAACCCCTCTCCCAGGAAGCTGATAAACGGCAAACTCTCTTCCGTCGTTTTAAGCGTTATCTTACCCGTCCCACGCTTATGCACCAACGACGCAATCAGATGCGTTGTGACGTCATACGTGCCGTCCTTCCGGTTATAATGATAACTGATAGTCCGCTTTTGCAAATCCTTAATCGCATCGAGCATCTGAGTATAATTCTCTCCTTTTACGATGTCTTTCAAATTTATCTCTATAATCAGATTGCCAAACAAGTCCCGAATGAAATCCATGTCTTTAGTCATATACTTATTCATTTTCTCAATGAAATGGTACATAAAGTCCTTTTGCATCTGGCTAAAATCGTACCTGGCCGATGTAATGGCATTCGGCTGTATAATTATAGGTAACTTACCTTGGTTTTCAGATGTTTCCATAATTTATACAATTATTATGCGAGTTCAAATATACAGCCTCTCTTTTAAATAAACAACTGTTATCGCCTCTTTTTTTTCGGCAAATACATTACAAACCTCGTTTTTGGCCCTCGAAATTCATTTATCATATTAATATTCAATGCAATAAAGTTATTAACATTACAAACCTCGTATTTGTAACGCTTTTTGCCCAAAAGACATTACAAACCTCGTTTTTGCCACATTACAAACCTCGTTTTTCGGAACATACAGACATTACAAACCTCGTTTTTACCCTCCGGGGGAAAGTGAGTATCAAAGCGTTACAGCACCCCTACAATAAGGAATTCCTTCAATATAATTCCTTCAAGGAAAAGGGTATATACAGCTGTGTTTGATGCAATCTGTAAATTGCTGATAATCAGGCGTTTAGTTGGATTACAAATCGAAGCCGAAAAACCGACTCCTTTTTTCTGCTTTACTTCGATCGAAAAAAACGAAAGGAAAAGAAAATCAAAAAGTTAAATGAAAAAACTTCCCCCCAAACGAGGTTTGTAATGTCTATGATTTTGTGAACATTCTCCTGTTCCGAACAGTCCATAAAAGATATATTTTGTGGACCCCCTTGACCCCGATTCGCCTTTAATATAAAACTTTTTTGCTGATATTTTTGTCGTTTTGATTTCTTATTGTATGTTTAGAACCAAAATAACAGGCGTATTTAATATATATTAATTGATAAATATATTGATATTTAGCGTATTTATGCTTTAAAAAGCGTGTGTTTTATAATAAAATAGTTGTTTAATTAGATAATTTTTTAGGATATGTTGCGACAGTTATTTTCTATCAAATTTTTACTGTTCGTTTTATTTTTTACAAACAGTAGATCAAACGGACAGAATAATTATTTGTTGGATCTCCGTATAGATTCTTTAATATATAACATGCACACTACTAATACATTTGATAAAGAAACTGAAATCGGTGAAATCAAAGATATTTACAAACTTTCCGTCTGGTATTTTGCACCGGGCATCTCCTATGATTTTATCCGAAACCGTTATTACCTGACTGTCTCAACTTCCGGACTTGTTAATCATTTTATCGGAAAAAAACAGGAAAAGCAACGTATCAGTGCCATAGAACGCAAATACAGGGCGAAAGAAATCGCAGACGAACTCCGCGTTTCAAATCTCATACTGGCCATTCAGGCAGATTATCAGGATCTGCTGCTTGCAAAACAGGCGGTACAAATTGATATTTTTATAATTCAAAAAGAACAGTTTGAAGAAAATGAAATAGACACCGAAAAATTCTTGAATGCAAAAAAGAATATTATCAGTACCGTCAAAAACCATAACAGCGCAGTTACAGATCTGTACAAACAGATTCTAAACTTATCGGGCATCTGCAATTATTCCATCCCGGCAGACTTGAACAGTTTATACTTCACTTTAAACTTTTTAGAATGACATGTTTATTGATGATCGCGACATACACTTCCTGAGCAAACACCAGGCAAACGCCCTGCTTGCCCTGACCGTAAACAGCCCCAGACGAAAAGTACTTCTCTTGCTGATGCTCGACGCCGGTTTGCGCGTATCCGAAACCGTCAATTTGAAATTGTCTGATTTCGACTTTAAAAAACGTATCCTTACCGTGTTCTCTCTGAAAAAAAGAAACAAAACGAAATACCGACAAATACCGCTTTCCAACCGCCTCTTTTTCGCACTGTCCGATTACATAAAGTCAATGCGCAACGTTCATCCCGATTCATGGCTTTTCCCGTCCCCCTTCCGACGAAAAAAAACATATTACACGCTTCGCAGTAAATATGTATCTGAAAAGAAAAAAAATGAAACTGAACATAACGAATCTGCATCCGCACGCCTTGCGTCATACCTTTGCAACCGGTTTAATTGCCGAAGATATCCCCATCAATGAAGTAGCCGATCTTCTCGGACACGAAAATATGAATACTACCCGTATTTATACGCACATCCCCAACGAGCGCCTGCGCCGATCGATCCAGAAAGCTTCCGCACACAATGATAATGCCGAATGGTGGACAAATCTCTTTCGTCGCAAATTACCGACAGTTTATATCCCGCAGTCCGAAACAGGAACCATCATCGGACGCGACGCAGAACTGCAACAGGTTTCGGAATACGTAAACAAAGGCACAAATGTCTGTCTCATCGGTTCCACCGGAACCGGCAAGAAAACATTACTCGACGCCATCCGGACGGAACGAAAAATCTTAACTTTCGATGATACAAGCGGCATTAAAAAATCACTGATATACCTGCTTCTGTATCTCTATAAAAACAACATGGAAGCCGTTCAAAAAGTAATTTATCCGGATTTCGATCTGGACAAACTCGAATCCAAACTGTCCCGTCAAACCGTCGGAACGCTCTGTGATGAAATAAAGAAAGCTTGCAGCCCGAAAGAATATATTCTAAAAATCCGGAACATGGACAACATCAACAACTCTTCCATGAGGACCGTCGAACTCCTCAAAGACCATTTTGTCATTATAACCGCTGCAAAAGAAATTCCCTTAAACAAAGCCTCCTTTCTATGGAATTTTGAAAAAATAAGGATCGGAAACCTGAACCGGGCGCATGCCCTTGAACTTATCCATAAAATAAGCTACGACATGGAAATAGAAGATTACGAACTCTACCGCAATCACATCCTCGAACAAACCGACGGCAACCCGCGCGCGATCGTCGAAATGATCGAACGATATCGCCGCGAACCCGTATTAATAACAGAAGTAATCCGGTCCGTCACCCATCGCGGCCCGATCCGCGACTTAGACTTCTCTTTTGTCGTAATTCTATTTATCGCTTCCCTGGCAGTGTTCCGCTACATGACATCTGAATTCGACAATCCAGGCCTGCGTGTCATCGGCGGACTCTCAATGATTCTACTCCTGCTCTCCCGCTCTGTCTTCTCACGAACAAAACGCAGATACGTATGAAAGCGCCCGCACACATAACAGCAGGACTAACCTTTACAGGCATACTGTGCAGCATATTCGACATCAACATCTTCCAGTCGTATATGACAACATCACTTTGCATATTCTGCTCGCTCATCCCAGACATAGACACAACACGCTCGCTTATCGGTAAACTCTTTTATCCCTTAGCCAGATTCATCAACCGCAAATTTGGACACCGAACCATAACTCACTCTTTATTATTCGTCCTGTTTGTTCTTACGGTACTTAAAACCCTTATATTTTTTAATATAATCCAAAACAGAGACCTCACAATGAATGCCGTCTTTGCCGTCCTCTCACACATCATACTCGACATGTTCACCCTCGCCTGAGTACCCTTTTTCTACCCCTTTTTAAGAAACGCCTGTGTCATCCCTGGCAACCCAAACTATCGCTTCACCGTCGGTGACTGGAAAGCCGAACTGACAGTAACAGGCGCCTGCGGAATCCTCGCCTTTACCATGCAGCCCCTTTTTCAGAACGGATTCTGGACAGCCTACAACAGAAGCTTCGGAACTATCAAACACGTACACCGCGAAAACAACAACACCGACAAATACACCCTTTGCGACTACTCTTTTATTGATAACAACATCATTCATGAAGGTACTGCGCTCGTCATCGAAAGCCAGCAGAACGAAATCACTCTCTTCGACAAAGGACATATATTTGTCCTGAACGCCGACGACCACCAGATAAAAGTAAATTACACCCGCCCGCGACACTCCAACATCCCAAAAGAATACACTTACATACAGTTCTACGGACTCACACTCGACAGCCTTCAGCGTCTTATGAACAACAACCTTGTCACCGGCTTGATCCAATCCAGCTACAACGTAGAATACATCGAAAAATTAATCAAATACAACACAAATTTCATTAACCTGAAAAACAAATATAACTTCCATATCAATGCAATGGCCGATACACTCACTTCAAAAAACAAGGAACTCACAGAGTTATTAGCCCTCCAACAGGAAGAACAGAGAAAATATCGCCGCGAACGGGAAGCATACAACAGTTATATGAATGATATTCAACAGCGCGAAAACGCACTGGCCAAAACAGAACTTTCAAATTATGAACGCAATAAATTACAGAATGAATTAATCCGTTTACGCCAGCGACCAAAAGAAAAACCGACATTCGAACCATCCATCCGGACGCAGGTACGAATCGACGAACTGCGGAAATCATTAGACAATAGAAACCTGGAATTTTCCGGATACCTGACAATCTACAAAGTAGTAGATCCAAGTCTTCCGGAAGTACGCGAACAGTACCGCGAAATCAGCGAAAGTCTTCTTGTAAGCAGCGAAAACAGTGATCAGTCAGTATACAATAACTCATTAAAATAATCGGATATGAAAAAGTTAGTAATTATCATCAGCTTAATAACAGCATCTTTCAGCTGTTTCACATCATGCAACAATGACGACAAACCCCGTCCCGCCCAGATCCTCGTAACCGTCTCCGGAGAATGTGTATGCAACGTTTTCATTTACACTCCCGAAGGACTCTGTCTCCGTTCTCAGATCTGGGACTGTCAGGAAACCAAAGTGCTTGTATTCAACATCTACCACGAAGGAACAGTCAACGTTACAGGCGAATACAAATCCAAACGAATATCGGAAACATACGAAATCAAATACGGTAAAAAAACAACCGCTTCCCTGATTTTCTAATTAAAACATTTTTAGAATGGTATCAATTTTGCCTTTCCGCAGCTGTCGACATTGCGATTTTTTGGTATCATCCATGGAAGGGCATCTTCCGGCACTTAATACCCGTCCCCCCTCCAAAAAAAACGAATAAAGTATTCCGTATCAGAGAAAAATCTCAATTCAGCCGTTATACAAAAAGTACACATTTCGTATAACAACATTTAACCCTTCCAACTCATATTTTTAACGTTATATTATATTGTTATACGAAATGTTTTCCGTAACTTTGCATTAAATAAAACATTTAAAAAATATACAATATGGAAATTCAAATTAATAAAGCAGTAATCGCAATTGACAGCATAATTACGATTGCCCTCAAGTGGATGAATGCAACACCTTCGTTCGTCCGGAACGAAATCATGAAAGTTTTTTACGCCGCAGGCCCGGAACGTGTCTCCCATTACATCGACGAGTGGAATGGCGAATTTGCATCGTACTATCTCAACATGGACGAAGACATGCGCCGTAAATTATTCAATTATTACGCCATCGAACTGGAGCCGGATAAATATACACCCGATTCCGACGAGTTTTACATGGCAACATTAACAACGGGAAACAAATTTGAAGTATACCCGTTCGAATCACATATTGTACACCTGTTTTTCCTGACCGCATACAATAACTCGCTGGAGTTATTAAAGAACCCTGTCACCATCCGCATACAACCGGATTGTAGCTAACAATATCGACCTGTACGGCAACGGCCGTAACTGGTCTCAAGCATGGAGATTGCTAACGGCCGACGAAAAGAGCGTATTTATTAACCACATAACAGAAGTGTAAAAAGAATTGTCAAATGAAAATAAAACAACGTATATTTGTAATTGATAAAAACAAAAAAGATGAAAACAATATTTATAAAACCAGCTAACGAAGCCGTAATTCCCTTTTTAACGGAACTTCTCTCAAACCCGGCATGGGTTACCGACATAACCATCTACGACGACGAGGCAAACGGAAAGATGCCATTCCTTTGCTCAGCTGATGAACTGAACGAAAGCTTATGCCGGATGGAAGAAGAATTTTCACAAGGTAAAACGGACGGGCTTACTTCCGGGCAAATGAGAAAGAAACATGCCGTATAAGATTCTCTGGCTAAAAAGTGCACAAATCGACATGGATGCACTGTTTACGTTTTACAGCAGTAAGAGCATACGGGCTGCCGTCAGTATCCACAACGGGATTATTGACGAAGCCGATCGACTTGTCGATAACCCATACATGGCCCCATCGAACAGACGATAACGAAACCGGAAAAAACATACCGCTCGCTTGTTGTGTCAAACGGCAGATTCAAGGTAATTTATTTTATTGAAAATAAAACCGTGTATATCGCCCGCGTATGGGGATGTAACCGGGACGGTAACAAATTGAAAAACCAATTATGAAAATAGCCTACGCCAGGGTAAGCACCCGACAGCAAAACCTCGACATCCAACTGGAAGCCTTCCGCAAAGAAGGCTGCGAAAAAATCTATCAGGAAAAAAAATCCGCCTTTTCCGAACGTCCCGAACTGGAAAACGCCCTGAATGATCTCCGACCGGGAGACACCCTCTGCGTCTGGGCGCTCGACCGCCTGGGACGCACCGTATTTGAAGTAATCGGGAACGTTAAAAAAATACACGACAAAGGCGCACACCTGATAGCCTCCGTTCAGAACATCGACACCTCGACCGCCACCGGACGGATGCTCATCCCCATTTTCTCCATGCTGGCCGAACTCGAAATAGAACTCAAACGCGAACGCGCCGCCGCCGGCGTC
>JAIROL010000050.1 GCA_031257565.1 Tannerella sp.
AATGACCTGTTTTGCGCCAACCGCTTAGAGACCCGTATTTCTTCTCCAACCCGGATATCATATCCAAACTTTTACGGGCACAATCCCAAAGCAGGTTGTAATCGGTGGGAAAATGAACGTTGCTCTCAAACACGAAGCTATCCGTCTTTAAGGACAATGCTTCCGTTTCTTTTTTTTTGAACACTTCGCCATGACCAAAGGATACTGTCACATCGTTGATTTGCTTCATCGTCGCATCATCGACATGCAAACTGACTATTGTCATGTCTTCCGTAAACAAGGGGAGGATTGCTTGAGGCATAATAACAATATTTAATGGATTTTAGATTTTACTGTAAATATAATAAAAATGTTTCAATTAAAAAAACATGACACTTTCATTTCACAACAACTTTTTGTTTCTCGCTTATTTTTAAGATGTTAGATTTTACAGGTCAGGAACTCTGATACTAAATGTGATCGATATGACAATAGAATTTATTAAATTATAGATCGTACTGTCCTAAAATGAAAGGATTCTCTGTTTCTATCGTGTTAAAAATTAAATTTTGTACATTTGAAATAGTTTCTTATATTGCCGGTCCATTATAAATTTCTAAAACAATAAAATATGGTGACAAGACGAAATTTCCTGCGTCAATCTGCTTCGACAATAGCAGCAGGTTTGGTAATGCCTTCCGTATGGGGGAATAATCCTTATACAGATGTTGTAAGCGCTAACGACAAAATAAGGATTGGCTTAATCGGCTGCCGGAATATGGGGTGGGCTAATTTAGCTGATTTTCTTATTCATCCGGATGTAGATTGTGTCGCTTTATGCGATATTGATCGAAAATTACTGGAGAGTAAAGCCGGGGAAGTTCGGAAACTACGCAACAAAACTCCTGATCTGTATGGAGATTACAGAAAATTGCTCGACAGAAAGGATATAGATGCAGTTATCATTGCGACGCCCGATCATTGGCATTGTTTACAAATGGTTGACGCATGTGCGGCGGGAAAAGACGTCTATGTGGAAAAACCTGTCGCCAACTCGATTGCGGAATGTGACGCCATGGTCGGCGCCGCTCAAAAATATAACAGAGTCGTTCAGGTAGGACAGCAGCAGCGTAGCGGAAATCACTGGCATGAAATGAAACGTTATATTGATTCCGGCAAATTGGGAAAAATTGCCCGTGTGGATGTCTGGGCGAATTTCAATTATGCGGCAATGTCATTACCGGTACCGGATAGTCCGCTACCGGAAGGAATTGACTTTGACATGTGGTTGGGGCCTGCGCCGAAACGTTCGTTTAATAACGAGCGTTTTCACGGTTCGTGGCGGATGTTCTGGGATTACGGCGGCGGCCTTCTTACGGATTGGGGCGTTCATTTACTCGATATGGCATTGTGGGGAATGAACGTAAAAGGAGTGCCTGAGAAAGTGATGGGCGTAGGAGGAAAGTATGCTTATCCTCAAAATTCCCCGGAGACATTTGATACCATGTCTGTTATTTATCAATATGAAAATTTCCTGATTCACTGGAGTAATGTGGCAGGCGCTGAAACCGGACCTTATGAAAGGAATTACGGATTGGCTTTTAAAGGAACGAACGGTACGTTAGTCGCTAATCGTGAGAGTTGGGAAGTCATACCGGAAGGTGATAAATCTGAAGCAATCAGGTCATTGCCGGACTTTCAGGATCACAAAGATCATGTCGCCAATTTCCTGACTTGTATGAAGAACCGGGATATCAATACGGCATGTACGATTGCTAATGGAAGTTTATGCGCCAAGTATGCACATCTGGGTAATATCTCGGCAAGAGTGGGCGATTCACTTACATTTGATGATCAAAAGAAATTATTTAATCATAAAGAGGCTGATAAACTGTTCAAACCTGACTATAGGAAGCCATGGATATTTCCGGAATTATAATACTGTGTGCAGAATAAATGAATGATTTAAAATTTATGTTAAATAATAAAATATGAAAAGATTTTTTTTATGTTGTATACTGCTGGTAAGTATTACGTTGATATCGTTGGGGCAGGATTTTTATACGCCTGATGAACGTACCGATTGGTTACGAAAGGCCCGGGAAAATATTCCCGTATTGAAAGAAACGATAATGAAGCCTGCGGGTATAGTTAATATAGTGAAGGATGCGGATTCTTTTCAGGGTTGGAAAGCGCTGCCGTCTGTTTCTGTTGAGGAGTTTTACAAGGCGTCGCTGAAATCTCAGTCAGGAGTTATCATAGATTTTGGAGAACACATGACCGGATACTTCACTTTTACGGTTTCTCCGATGAATCTGACTCCGGATGCACCGGCACGTATTAAGTTTACGTTCGGAGAGACGCCGTCGGAACCGGTAACGCCGTTTGATCCGTATCGCGGAGGCTTGAGCCGTGCATGGTTACAGGATGAGATTGTTACGGTGATGACTGTTCCTGACACGATAACCATACCTCGTCGTCTGGCATTCCGGTATGTCAAGGTAGAGCTTCTGCATGCTCCTAATTATGACTTTTCCGTTTCTGACGTCTCATGCAGGGCCGTTACATCTGCTACCGTAAACCCGGAACCTCTCCCGGTGGTAGTTCCGCAATTGATCAGGGACATAGACCGCGTCGGACTGAATACGCTAAAGGAATGTATGCAAACCGTATACGAGGATGGGCCGAAACGTGACCGGCGTTTGTGGATCGGCGATCTTTATCTGGAGGCATTAGCTAACATGTTTTCGTATAAGCAGCATGGCCTGACAAAACGTTGTCTTTATTTACTGGCCGGACTGGCGGACGAGAGCGGCTTTCTGAACGGGACTGTTTTTGAACAGCCTTATCCCCATGCCCAGGCCAAACAGCTATTGTATGATTATGCATTGTTATATAATGTATCCGTAAAAGATTACCTCGAGGCGACGGGTGATAAGCAAACTGCAACGGATTTATGGAAGGTCGTTAAAAAGCAATTGGATGTTGCGACTCCTTATATACGGGACAATGGCCTGATGGATTTTGAAAAAGCAAATAAAGAATGGTGGATATTTTTTGACTGGCGGGATGGATTGCATCGTGAGGTAGCTTTTCACGGCGTAACTATTTATGCTTATAAACAAACGTATGAATTAGCCAAAATGTTGGGAAAAGAAAAAGAGGTAGCGCATCTTCCCGGTATTATAAAGAAAATGACAAATGCGGTCAGAAGGAATTTTTACAATAAGAAGACCGGTTTGTTTGCAGGAAATCTGAATCATCAGATATCCTGCTCATCGCAGGTATGGATGGTTATCAGCGGCGTTACGACAAAGGAGGAGGCACAGCGGGCGTTAAAAGCATTGAAAATGACTGCCGATGTAGTATATCCGGGTACGCCTTATGCGTATCACTATTATATTCAGTCATTGGTCGACTGTGGTATGAATCAGGAAGCGAGGGACGCTTTGATCGGGTATTGGGGAGGAATGGTAAGAAAGGGAGCTGATACGTTTTGGGAAGCATATGATCCCATAAACGATCTTTTATCTCCCTATGGTTTTTTTCCCATGAACAGTTACTGTCATGCATGGAGTTGTACCCCGGTTTATTTCATACGAAAGTATCCGGAGATCTTTCAATAGATAATCTGTGGCAGGTATGGAAATCTAATCGCAGTTCGGTAGTAGCTTATCGAGATGTGTTTCGATAAATCAAACTTTATGCTTATTTTTGCGGCAAGATTTTATTCTTATGCACTTATTTTAGGTGGTAAACTTGAGTTTCTAATTATCCGGCGACAAAAGTAATAAAAAGTCGGCAACGATCGGCAAGTGATCGCTATATCCTCCTTTGTAGGTTTTACCGGTATATTTACGCAAAGGATTTTGTTCGCCGCGACTGTTTTTTTTAGAGAGCAGGAAGTCGGGCGCGAATATACGCGGACTTCCTTCTTTCAGATAGTTGTTCCAGTGACGGCTTATCATGATCTGGTCGAGTTGCGACCATTCGCCCTGAAATTTATGCGTGCCGTGAAAATTAAGTTTTCCGGCGTCGCCGAACAGGTTGATAAGGTTATATTTACTTTTTGATCCTTTTATTAGGGTCTGTATGCTTTTATCGGAAGGATTGTCATTGAAATCTCCCATTATTATAATATTTGATTCCGCATTTATCCTGTATAGCGAATCGCATAATTTCCGGAGAAATTTTGCAGCATCCATTCGGTCCTGTTCCGTTTCTTTTTCTCCTCCCGATCGGGAGGGGAAATGGCAGACGAATAAATCCAATTGTTCGCCGTTTATTAGATCTCCCCATACATGCAGAATATCCCGTGAACGCTTTCTTTTGTTTGTAAAAGGAATGCGTTCCGACGAATGACCGAGGTATTTGAATTTGTCACGCTGATAAATGAGCGCATTGTTGATACCGCGGGCGTCGCTTCCTTTTGTTATGCAGTAACTATAGTGTTGTTCTTTGAGAGGGGTGCGATTGAGCAGGCGTATCAGGACGCTATCGTTTTCAACTTCGCACAGTCCGCATAAGGCGGGCGTTCCCCACTCGCCGATAGCGCTTATTACCTGTGCTGTTTTTCGTAAATGCCGGTAATAACGGCCCGGGGTCCAATGCATTTGTCCGTCCGGAAGGAAATCATCATCCTGTTTCTTCGGATCGTCATCAGTATCAAACAGGTTTTCTACGTTGTAGAACATGACACGGATTTCCTGATAATGATCATTTTCTTTGTTGCTAAAGTCATTTTGCCGTTTTGACTTTTTATTGCTACGCGACGTTTTTTGTGACCGGTTATAGGAACGGCTTTGCGAGTATGCATTGGAACACCCATACAATAACGCAATAAAACACAAAAAAATAGTTGTTTTGTTTAAAAGCCGGTTATTTTTCATTTTTAGTTTCTTCTTGAGGTACGTATTCGTAAGCTCCGATAGACGGTCCGAGCTCACTTGTCAGACGGTTAATTCCATAACGGTCTGTCGGATATTGTTCCGATAGACGGCGATCGGCCTTTCCGATACCTAACGATTCGCTTGCCGGCCGGAAATCGTATATGTAATCATATTTTCCGTCTTTATTTTTCCCGTCGCTCTTTCTATATTTCATGCTCTCGACCTTTGGGTCTTCAACGAACAATACTTCTTGAAAACGGTCATTATCCACCTTTTTCGTTTTCATCACACAGTGATTGAAGCGATAATTGAACTGTTCGTCATGGCCATTCATGTAAATGTCGTTTGTAGAAAACATAATTTCTCCGCTGTATCTTTTTGTCGTATCGGCAGACAGGCTACCGTCAATGACGCAGTTGTCGAAAAATGCCTGTCGCAACGGAAATGAATGTTTTTCTTCGTTGTTGTTTTCATTGATGTAGATGATGTTGTCGGCAAGCGTAAGAGTTTGTATAAATTTTGACGCGCTGTTGCTCATCATAGCCGAAGGCATATAATTGGCCATTGTACAATGTGTGAACTGATATTTTCCTCCCGACAACATGACGAGATAATCGCTGGCATTACTAAATTCCGTATTGGAGGCTTCAATATAGCAGTTGACAGCCCACAGAACATTTCCGTCCATATTTTTTATTTGCGAATCTCTGACGTCAATTTTTTTTCTGTCCGGAGTCGATTCTTCAAATGTCAGTCCTGAAATCCCATTACGTATCAGTGTGTGATTCAGTTCATTATCGAAGCTTGAGGCTCCGAAGAACAGGCCGTCCCATTGTGCGGAAATCTGATCGTATGATATTGTTGAGGAGAAGTTGTTGAGTCTGTCGGCGCGAAATGTAACAGGCTCGTTCTGCGTGCCGTTGGTCTTTATCGTTCCGTCAATCAGCCATTTCGCATTTTTGTGCATATAGAAAGATACGCCTTTGTCTATATTAACAGTTACGCCTTCGGGTATCATAATACTGTCATAGATAAGGTAAGGTCTTTCTGCGGCGAGAGTGGTATCGTTCGCAAAAGCAGTTCCACCCCTTAGAATATGCGCATTCTGTCCGTATGCTTCAAGTAATACGGATTGTACCCTTCCGTTCGTTATAAATACGACGGAATCATATAAGACAAACGGGGTATTGTCGTCGTTGGGGTCGATTGTCACTTCTACGGCTATAAACAGACTGTCTTTTTTCCATATGGGAATTTCGCTGAAAGAGCTGCCTTTGCGACCATCTACATTGATGCGGAATCCGCTTTCTCCGCCGCTGGCGAGTAAGATCTTATTAATTTTGAGCGCTTCGTCGTTTCGGTTGTATATCATGAAATAACCTGTCGTAGAGCCAATGGTTGTAAATACGGTATCGAACGATAACGTATCAGTTGAAAACGAAAGCTGATGATTGGGACTTACGGAGTAATCATCTATATCATTACACCCTGCCATCAAGACTATTATCAGACCTGTCGCCCATGCTATGAAGGATTTTTGCTTCATAAAACCGTATTTATATTTTGTAAACGTATCTATCTGCATATTTATTGTATGCTTCACATTAAAAACGAGAGATCGCCTTTTCGGGTAATCTCTCGTTTTTAATTTCCGGTTATACCGGTATGTTTTTCAGCATGTCGAGAAGATGTTTCCACCATCGGTCGACTGTCTTTATTTCGATGCGCTCGTCGGGAGAATGTACGCTTCGTAATGTCGGACCAAACGAGATCATATCTAATTGAGGATATTTTTCCAGAAACAGTCCGCATTCGAGTCCTGCGTGTATAGCCATTATCTTCGCGTCTTTTTTGAACAGTTTCCTGTAACTTTTTTGCGCCGCTTTCAGTATTTTGGAGTCCGGATCAGGCGCCCATCCCGGATAACCCTCCCCGTGTTCGACATTTGCTCCTGCCAGACGGAATACGGACGCCGCCTGATCTGCAATAGCGTTCTTTGCAGACTCGGTTGAGCTACGTTGGCTTGTTCCGACTACGATCTTTGTCGTACCGACCATCTTGACCGAAGCGAGATTCGTTGATGTTTCAACAAGCCCTTCCATTTCATGGCTCATACCGATTACTCCATGCGGACATGCGAGCAGCGAGTAGATCAGTTTTTCTTTCAATGTTCTCGGGAGGCATTTTAGGGGATTCTCCACAGTCTCCATAATCAGTTTCACATTCGGATCGACACGTTTCAGTTCATTTTCAATGTCGGCGGCAAAATTATTCAGCATGACGCGGATCGGTTCGCGATTTTTGGGCGCTGTTCCTATGACGGCGTATGCTTCGCGCGCGATGGCGTTATGCAGGTTTCCGCCTTGTATTTCCGCCAGATTGAAAGGATATTTTTCCTGTAACCGATAAAGAAAACGTGCAAGTATTTTGTTTGCGTTGCCAAGTCCTTTATGGATATCCCCTCCCGAATGTCCGCCGTTGAGACCCGTGACCGTTATCCGGAAAAACTGATTGGATACCGGCGCCGGTACGGCTTTATATTCGAATGTAGCAACCGTCCCTTTTCCTCCGGCGCATCCCATAAAAATCTCGCCTTCGTCCTCACTGTCAAGATTGAGCAGGATATTTCCTGTCATAAAGCCTTTTTTTATCGCTTTGGCTCCTGTAAGTCCGGTTTCTTCATCAACCGTAAACAGGCATTCGAGCGGTCCGTGTTCGATCTCTTTCGACGTAATAACAGCCAAAGCTGCAGCTACTCCAATGCCATTGTCTGCTCCGAGCGTTGTTCCTTCGGCACGCAACCATTCTCCGTCAACCACAGTTTTGATAGGATCCTTATCAAAATCGAAGACCACGTCGTTGTTTTTCTCGCAAACCATATCCAGATGAGCCTGCAGGATTACAGTCGGTAATTTTTCATAACCTTTTGTTGCCGGCTTGAATAACAAGAGATTACCGGCTTTGTCTTTTTTGATCTCGATCTTGTTTTTAGCCGCAACCTCTTCGATGTACTTTATGATTTTACCCTCTTTTTTGGAGGGTCGTGGCGTCCGGGTGATTTCATGGAAATATTTCCATACAATTTTTGGTTCTAAGTCTTTAATAGTCATGATTATTTATGTTTTAGGATTGAAAATATGATTGTTAATTTTTATCAATTTATGTAATCTTGTTTGAAAAATGATGAATTATTCACTTTAAAAGTATCGTACAATAATTTAAACTCTTATCTTTGCAAGCACAAATATAAAAATAAATGCTTGAAGTTTTAGTATTGAGTGCAATAATTCTTCTTATTTGCCTTATTTTGTTTAGTGTGAATGTTTTATTGAAAAAGAACGGTAAATTTCCCAATATGCATGTCGGGTCTAATCCCGCATTACGCAAAAAAGGAATTAAGTGCGCCCGGACTCAGGATTTCGAAGCAGGTATTCAGAAGAATCTTTTCGAACGGATGCAAAAGGAAGCTTGAATAGGAAGTAAATATTATAATATTGAATATGAAAGAAAAATTACATTATGCGATTGAAACGGCGCTTTTTGTAGCCGTGGTTATTTTATTTATTCTTCAGTTTTCGGGGAATAAAAAGTTGTCGGATACGAATGCGGTTGTTTCGGGAGATGGAACAACATCGGAAAATGTTATGCCCATAGCATATATTGATGTTGATTCCCTGATGTCAAATTATACGTATTCTATCGATTTGAACGAGCAAATGACTAAAAAGTTTGAAAATTCACGCGCTAATCTGACTGAGAAGACGCGTAAGTTACAGTCCGAAGTTGCCGATTTTCAACGTAAATATGAAACCAATTCATTTCTTTCGCGCGAAAGAGCCGAATCCGAATATCAACGGATTACGAAAAAACAAGAAGATTTGCAGAAGCTTGAAGTTCAGTTGTCTCAGGAGCTTACGGATGAACAGTTCCGTATGAATGAAAATTTGCGCAAGACGATTATCACGCAATTGCGCGAGTTCAATAAAGGTAAAGGATACCAGCTTGTTTACGGAAAGATGAATGACAATATTCTTTATGCTGACGATGCTTATAATATAACGGCAGAGGTGATAGAGTATCTTAATCGGCAGTATGCTTCTTCTCCGGCGGCGAAACCAGGCGAGTAAAGAATCTATATAGGTTGATGAAAAATCCGAAACCTGATGTTTACACAGGTTTCGATTTTTTTGTTGATTTTGGATGAGGATAAAGATGTGGTGGAAAAGGAAATGGAGAAAACATGATAATTGAGATAAAAGTTGTACCTTTGTACCATGGTTAATAGATTGAAAGAATATGCCGAAAACTTGAGAGCGCTTGATTTTCAATTTAATAATCAAGTCAATTCCTCTATTTACTTTGTTGATAAATTGAAAGATTATATTGCAGATACAAATATATCTCCCTATATTATCATTGCTTTGGATAAGGCAAAATCATTTGAAGCAGATGCGGTATATTTTCGTTTCTTTGATGATGAGCGTCCGCCAATGCCGCAATTGTATATTTACGATAATATAACCAAAAATAAATCTGCCGATTATTATGCTCAAAAACATAAGGATATTTGGAGTAGCTGTGAAATTGCTTCTTTTCTTGTGATAGATGAAACTTCTGTCAAAATATTTGACAGCCGAAAACCTGTGAAAACAGAAAAAGATAAAATTACTATTACTTCGGAACCAATCAAAGAACTTAATTTGTCGAAAATTAATGATATTGCAAAAGAATTTAAAGCATATTCTTTTGATAACGGCAGTTTTTGGGAAAACAAAGAAATGAGAAATCATTTTTTAAATTCCCGAATCGCTTCCGAAAGGTTAATGAAAGGATTAAAAGATATTCGGGTTATTTTACGAAAAAACAACACACTATCAAAAGATTTAATTGACCAGTTACTAATTGTATGTATTTTAATAAAATATTTGGAAGAAACGGGTATTGACAGAGAGACAGAACAAAATATTAATTTGGCGCATAAATTTTTTGAAGAAAAAACAGGATATGCGAAATTGGAAGATATAATACGCAATAATAAACTGGTGCAGTTGTTATCAGCATTAGCAGAACATTTTAATGGAGGTATATTTAATATTGATGATAGATACATACAAGAGTTAAACAATAAAGACATTAGCGAATTAGCACAGTTTTTTGACGCGGGATATAAAAACAATTTATTTGGTTGGAAAGAATATTCGTTCGAGTATATTCCCGTTGAACTGATTAGTAATTTCTACGAGGAATTAATTCCTAAAACAACAACCGAAGATGAAAAAACAGAAGAAAAAAGTAAAAAAGAAACAGGTGCGGTATATACTCCGAATTTTCTTGTCAATTTGTTAATAGATGAGTGTTTACCCTTGAATAAAAATAATTTGGATAAGGATATTAAGTTGCTTGACCCTGCTTGCGGATCAGGAATTTTCCTTGTTTCTGCATACAAACGGCTTGTGCAACGATGGCGTATAAAAAATCAATTAGCAAATCCGACTGCAGATAAATTAAAAGAAATTCTTAAAAACAACATTTTCGGAGTAGATGTTAATTCTAAATCTGTCAATCTTTCAGTTTTCAGTTTGCAATTAGCATTGTGTTCCATGCTGACGCCAAAACAAATATGGACAGAATTTCAATTTGATGATTTGCAGGAAAACAAAAATATTGTCCAAAAAGATTTTTTTGAATATTTGGTTGATAAGAATGTAACACACAATTTCGATTTAGTGATAGGCAATCCACCATTTAAACGCAATATATTGGACGGGAAAAGTTATGAATATTACGGGAATCTTTTAGAAGAAAACAGATACCCGATAAAATTCAAAAATCCACAAAAAGAATTTGCTTATTTGTTTTTGGAGAAATCAATGCACTTTCTTTCAAACAAACAAGGAAAATTATGTTTAATCCTTCCTTCGGGGCCCTTATTATATTCGAAAGATTCTGTTAGCGTAAGAAAGTCATTATTTTCTACATACAATGTTTCCCAAATTATAGATTTCACTTTTTTGCGAAGAGTTTTATTTCCGGCGACAGTTGCTACTCTGGCTATTTTTGTGGATAATAATCAGCCAACAGAAAAACTGGTACGGCATATCACGGCAAAACGCACAAAACAAAGTAAAGAGCATTATTATTTTGAATTTGACCATTATGATTTTCATAATCTTCCGAAGGATTTAGTTACAGATAAGATAAATGTATGGAAATGTAACTTAGCAGGTGGATTAATAGTTTGTGATATTATTGCGAAATTGAATAAAATCAAGCCAAAATTCAAAGATTTTTGGCTTTCAAACAATATTAGAACATATAATGATAACATAAATAAAGAAGATGTATTTCCTGCATATAAAAAAGAAATTGAAAATAACTCTTTGTTCCCACAGGAAGTACTTATTCCAATGAAAAGTAAAACTTATTGGGGTATCAGAAAAAAAATAACAAAAGGAGTTTTCCCAACGGAAATTGTAATGGATGATTTCAAAAAAAAGGATACTTTTGATGGAATAGGATTTTGTGGGTCGGCAGAAGATATAGAACAATTGAAAAAATATATCAAAAATTATTCGGAATGGATTTGTTTTTATATTGCAGCAACGAGTGGCAGACAAGGAGTTAGAAGTCCTTATGTTATGTGCTTGTCTGATATGGAAAAATTTCCATTTGTAGAAAATTTGAAAGATTATATTTCCTGTTCGGATAAAATAATAATTGAAGATATTGCCAAATATACGCTTGACGAATTTGGTAATGGAGAAAAGGCACAAATTAATACTTTAAAAGCAGACGAAAATACTTTAAAGGAGTTTTCGCAAATATATTCAGAATCCTTAAATGTATTTTATCGTTCCGGCAACAAACGATATACATTGACAAATATAAAAGAAGGGGATGCTTATTTTGTTTGTGATATAGAATATACAGATAAAAACATTTTCCCAATACCTTTCTCCGAAACAGAAGATAAAATTAACAGTTTGCTTTTTGATTGGAATCTTTCAGGAAGCAAAAAAATCAATAAAATTATTTTTACTTACGGGAATGATGTTATACGCATTATCAAACCCAAACAATTGCGTTATTGGCTTAAAAGTAAGGCATTGAGAGACGCTGACGAAACTGTTGATTTCATTCTAACCCATAACAATTATGCAGGAAATTCTAAATAATACAGGTAATCCACCATCTTCGCTACCTATTTACGAACATTTATATAGCTTTATAGATGACGTCTTGTGCAATTTTAAACCATTAAGTACAACCAGTACGGGTAATGTTGTTTCTTCAGAAGATGATATTACGCAAGACCTGGTCGCCTATTTCGAAGATCAGCAAGAGTTTTCGAATCACTCTGATTATTCATTCAAATTTGAAAACCAAAGTAAGCAGGGGGGAAATAAAACTGATATAGGGGTTAGATTAGGTAGAAGATATTCAAGTACCAATAGAAGTTTATTCTGTTGGATTGAAGCCAAACGTTTACCCACTCCCCCAGAAAAAGACAGGGACGAACGTGAATATGTATTTGTAAGTCGGAAAAAGGAAAACGAAAAAAGAATATTCAAAGGGAATGGCGGTATTCAGCGATTTAAGGAAGGTAAACATGCACCCAAACTTTCATATTCAATTATGATTGGATACATACAGGAAAACGATGCTGACTATTGGCTGAATAAAATAAACGGTTGGATAAACGATCTGACAATTACCGATTCTATCCTGTGGAATGAATCGGATTATCTACAAAAACAAAAAAAAACCAGACGCAATAGATATGTATCTACTCACAATCGGAGTAGAGGATTAATGCCGATAACTTTGCATCATTTTTGGATAAATTTATTGACAAATCAATAAACATGATACCCTCGTAACTCCAATACTGTTCGCAAAATAGAAAGCAACAAATTAGCGGGATGCGGTCTAATCCAAGCAGTTTGCCCGATTCTCCTACAGGGTACTTCTTGAACTGTTCCTGATTTTTTATTTTTATCTGCCGCATATACCCGTAAAAGGACAATAATCGCAGTGTTTTGTATTCGGCGTCTGAATAAAGGGTTTGTCGGCGTCGAACAGTTCATCTAAACAGGTTCTCAGACTTTCTTCGAATTCGTTGCAATAGTTTTTGAAATCAGCTATAATCGTTTTTTCTTTTCCGTTTGCCCGGCGGATGACGGGGTCGAACTCTCCCTGCCTGAAAAGATTTCTTGTGTAGTAGACGGCCGGCTGTATTTGTTTTTTTTCACTTTCCGAAGTATAGACCCAGGCGTACAGAAACACCTGCATGAGCGCTTTTCTGCGATCTTTTTGCGTTATATCAAACAGGCTTTCCATCGTGTCGAATGTCAGAGCCGACGGTCTGCCGCTCTTGTAATCGATAATACGTACCGTATTGTTGACGTCGTCAATCCGGTCGATAAAACCTTTGATGCGTATTTTGCGGCTGTCGGTAATTTCAAGCGTCCGATGGAATAGTTTTTCCGATTCGTAGTACAGGAAAGGGGTCAGCGAACGGTCATATTCCAGAATCTTACAGGCATATTTACGTATTGTTTCGCCATAGAGATAGGCTTGTCCGACAAGCGGACGCGCTTCTTCCGTGTGGAAAAAATCTTTGGCGAAAGCCTGCCGTATTGTTTCTGTCATGTTTTTCTCCTGCGCTGTGATCTTCAGCAAGTCTGCCGTGACGATTTTTCCGCAGAAAGGCTTGTATGACAATTCCATTACCCGGTGGAGTATGGTTCCAAACGTGTCGTGTTCGAGCGTTTCGCTGACGGCGTCTTCTTCGTCAATGCCTTTGATAACGGAAAGGTAAAATTTAAGCGGGCAGTCGAGATAAGTGTTAATTGCGCTGGCGGAGAGGCTTTTTTCTGTTTGGTAGGCGGCAAGCGAGCGCATTATTTCCTCATCTTTATCGATTTTAAACGGTTCTATGTACGATGATGATACGTCATATACAGACAGCTTTTGTTGTATCGGCGTTTTGTAGTGATATTTCAACTGGCGTACAAAGCGACTGACTTCTCCGCTTTGAAGTCCGTCGGCGCGCGTATCGTAAAGCAGGGCGACGCGTTTGGCGCGATGGATCATACGATAGAAATGATAGGCCCATACGCTTTCCTGATGTTCCGGGGTCGGTAGTCCGAATCCGCGCCGTAAATGATAGGGAATGAAAGAGCCTGCCGTGCTTTTTGCCGGAAAGACGCCTTCGTTAACCGATAGAATGATCAGGTTTTCAAAATCAAGTACGCGGGTTTCGAGGACTCCCATTACCTGTAATCCGGACAAAGGTTCGCCGTAGAATGGAATTCTGATGAAATCCGTCATTTTTTTCAACAGCCTGAAATAGACGTCGGACGACATCTCTGCGTTTGTTTCCCTCATCATTTCCCGCATACGATTTACCATCGTGTAATAGTGGAAAATAAATTCCTGTTCAAGCGCATTGGTATCGATTGTAGCATCTTCTTCACCGGCTGTTTCGTTCTCTGTTTGATTAGTCTCCGGAAACAGGTCTGTCCGGCTACCCATCGTTGTGGCTTTTCTATCTTCGGTTGCGGAGAGGCGGGCATTGAGTTCTTTGAGGACTGCCGTCAGATAATCCGAAACCTCCGTCGTCGTCGAAGGCGCGGAAAACAGTAATTTCAATAACCGGGTAATGCCTAAGACAGATACGGAAATGTAGACCTGATTACGTTCGGTGATATCTTTAATGATTCCGGCTGTTTCCGCAGGACAAACAGACGACACATATTTATGATGTAAAACGGCGATAACATCCCGGTGATAAAACATCGTATCGTTTTCTGTTCTCCGTATATTTTTCTGCAACGATTGCAGATAGTCCATCAGCGAGGCGACAGGAGCGCCTGATAATGAATAGCCCAGCGTTATATTTATTCGCGAGATATGTTCCGGAATGGAGTTAAGTACAGGCAGGAGCAATTGTTCGTCAGGTAATACGATTGCTGTTTGCAGCGCTTCCTCGGACGTCATTTTTTTACTTCCGCATAATTTCTCAAGCGCAGGATAGATCTGTTTGGCCTGACCGATACGCGATGGTATGCCAATGACCTCAAACTGCGTGTTGACCGGTTCTTCCTCCGGCAGTACATATTCCGAAGGAAACATACTGATATTGTCTCTCATAAAGAAAGAAGCCCGGTTGTCTTCGTCTTTGATCTTTTCCGAAGAATAATCCCAGTAAAAATCGGCTATGCCCTGTTCTTTCAGCAATTTCAGGAATTCCCGTTCAGCCTTTGTCAAGGCATTCAGTCCGATAAAAACAATTTTTTTGTAAGGCAGCTTATTCAATTCCTTATTATTATCATCGTGATTTCCATTCTCTGTCTCTCCAAAGATGTTATCTTCAAAAAGCGACTCTGTAAATCCTGCTGTATTTTTCGACGACGTCCGGCGGGTTTTCTTTTCAAAGTTTTCAATAACCTCCCGATAGGTCATTCCTTCGTAGGCAAAACCTTCCGCCGCAAGCGTTTCGCGCAGTTTCGTATAAATGGGGTAGAGCAGTTCCCAGACCCGTAAGAAGAACTGTTTGTTCGAATCGTCGCTTTCCGGTCGGAATGATGACCAGAACGATCGTATTGCCTGAATTTGCGATGGCTTCAGGAATGAAAATTCTTTATCGATATTGTTCAGATCGGTCACATTGGTAAATAGCCGTTTGGCGTCGATCAGATATTTGTCTATGTCGTCGAAATCATTCAAAAGCATTTCTCCCCAATAGACAAAATCATCAAAAGTCTCTTTCGATCCGCTCTGGCGGATATAGATATCGTAAAGTAGAAAAAGCAGCTTGACAGGGTCGGCCTGTTGCTTCGGATTTAGTTTGTAGAACAGGTCGTTGATTGTCAGGATGGAAGGAGAGAATATCGGTTTGACGGCAACTTCCGACAAATATTTACGGAAAAACAGGCCGGAACGCCTGTTTGGGAATACAAATGCCAAACGATGCACGTCCGCACCGTATTTGTCATAGAAAAGTTCAGCTATTTGTTTTAAAAATGGCGTCATTATGATCGCAAAGATAATAACAATCGCGCTATTTTGCTGCTATTTTTATTAAAATAAACCTCCCTAATGCTTTCCGGAGGCAAAAAAGGCGTCTTTATTGACGGTTCTTAATCGGTTGTATGCGCCTGTAGTCTACGTTTTTGTGGCATTCGCTTCCCGATTCGCAGTTCTTTTCCCGATCACAGTTCTTCTCCTGAGCAGAAATAACGGAAGATAGAAGAAAATTCCGGCGAGCGACATGATCAGTCCGCCAATCGTACCGGCTGCAAGCGGAAACCAGAATGCCTCTTTGTCTAATCCGACCATGAACGGGATGAAGCCGAGTATAGTTGAGATGATGGTAAGGAATATCGGCACAATTTTTATATTCCATGCTTTTATATAGGCTTTTACCGGATTCATCAACGGTTTTCGCCGAAGGGTCCGGTTATATTCGTTTATCAGGTAGATGCTTGCATTTACCGTGACGCCGCATAACAATACGAACGCGGCGAAACCGCCCTGGTCGAAATTTAGTTTGAACAGGTAAAATGTCAGGAACACTCCTATGTATGAGACCGGTATGACAAATATGATTGCAAGCGGCTGTTTGAGGGAGTTGAACAAGATGGAAGTCATGAAAAAGATGATCAGGATGATCAGGCCGAGAAAAAGATATTGTTTGTTGTCCTCCTTGCCCCACCAGTAGCCCCCGCTTTCGCTTTCTGCCGAGTATCCCAGAGGCAGGTCTTTGTTGAATTGTTCGAGCTCGAGGTCAAGAAATTTTTTTCCTTGTTGCGAAGAACCGATATATTCGTATTGCAGATAAAGCACATATTGCTGGTTTTCTTTTACGATATTTTGCGGCGTCTGCGTCTTTGTGATAGTCGCGAGTTCGCCTGTTTTATAATATTTCCCGTTCATGGAACGGCTCATATGCGTCAGGCTCCATAAATCATACAGAAAGCTTTGTTTGGACGATATTTTTATATACTCGATCTGCTCGTCGCCGTTTACATATCCGCAGTTGATATCACGTCCGAATACGGGGCTTACCGATGCGTATAGTTCATACGGACGTATGTTTTCGGCTACCATGCGTTGCCGGTCGAGCCTGAATACATATTCGAGGTAATCCTCTTTATACCAGGAATACTGCGAATTGATATGCACTTCCTTGATGCGGCGGTAGGTAGTAAGTAAACGTTTGCAGAGCGAGTCGGCGTGAACATACAGGTCGTCATAGTTGTATCCGTATACTTTCACGCGCATGCTTCCCGCATATTCGTAAACATTGTTGCTGAACCCTTGATCCTGCAGCCCGTATACATCCCAGCTTCCGCCTCCCAGCTGCAACGCTTTCGATATGACGTTACTTTTAAGTTGGTAGGGGAAACCGCCTCTTTCGGCCTCTTTGGTAAATAACACCCGGATATTCGCGCGCCGTGAATTATAAATACTGGTCTGGAACTGGCGTATTTCCTTAAACCGGCTCAGGTAGCTTTCCATCTGCCGGATAAGGCGGTTCATCTGTTGGATAGTCGTCCCGTTGGGCATTGATGCGGAGATCGTGAGTATAGTCTCGTCATTGCGCGTGAAATAGCTGCCGTTGTATACTTTCTGTACGAACAGGCGGAGTGTGCCGCCGAGTGATTTTTCGATTGCCGGACGAATCTTTTCCTTGAAATTGGAGGATGATGCGATTTTATTGTAACGTTCGGCCCACTTACTTTTACCTTCGATTTTATCCGGAAGCATAAAGACCGGAATACCGAAAGCCAGTAGTAGTATGACGAGCGCTACGGACCGGAATCGAAACAGGAATTTGATGATCAGGAAATACGACTTGTCAAAATAGACGACGATTTTTTCAGGTGAAAAATGCAGTCGCCTGAACCGGAAGCGCGCGAGTTTCTTCCTGACGTTTATTTTTTCGATAGCTGCCGGAACGAGTAGTAACGAAACGGCGAGCGACACCATCAGATTTATTATTACTACAGCGGCAAAATCCTGCAGATTCAACCGGATCTTTTCCTTCAGGAAGAAGATCATTGCCAGCGCCCCTACGGTTGTGAGTGTGGCGGCGAGTATGGACAGGAATACTTTCCGGTCGCGGTTACGCATATAGTGGTCGGCCATAATGATGGTATTGTCAATCACGAGGCTTAAAGATATGGTGATACCGGCGAGCGAATAGATCTGTATTTCCAGACCGAACATGTAATAAAAAATAAAAGCGATGGAGATATTGAAGAACAGACTCAGTATGATAAGCAGCAGGTAGCGTACATTGAAAGTCGTCAGGAAAACGAAAAGGAGAAGGATGAATATCGTGAGGGTTGTCCGAAAATATATCTTATTCAGTTCATTATTAATATGCTCCGTGGCGTCATAATTGATATGCATTTCATATCCTTTCGGCAACAGTTGTCTGATTTGAGCCATTTCTTCTTTGACGGATTCGCTGAGGCGCAGTTGATTGGCGTCTTCGGTAGCGGTGAGCGACAGATAGATGGAGTTAAGTCCGTTTATCCGGTAATAGTTGGTCGGAGGTTCTTCACGATATGTCACCTTGACCAATTGATCGAGACATATCATGCGACCGTTTTTGTCTGCCAGAAATATATCTTCGGCGTGAAAACCTTTGCGTTTGTTAGCCGCTTCCGTAGATAGCGAGAGACGCATATAACGTTTATCCTGTTCGTTGCTCTCATACATCGCCATGGCAAGCGATTCTTTCCGGTTATATGATCCCACCGCCTCTCTGATATCATTGACGGTAATACCGAGTACATCCAACCGGCTGATATCATATTCAAGCAGCCACTCCATCGGCGTCGCTCCTGATACTTCTATTTTGTAGATGCCCGGAAGTTGTGCCAGCACAGGTTTTATATGCTCTTCTGCGTATTGTTGTATGATGATCGGCGAGACCATGGCGTCAATATTATACACGAGGAACGGGCGCGCCGATTCTTCATCAGGACGATTTATATAGATTGCAGGATATGAAGTGGAGGAGGGGAGGCTCGGCCATGTCTGGCGTATGATCGTTGAAGCCTCGAAGCGTACCATGTCCATCGACGCATGTTTGTCAAGCTCCAGCGTAATCCTTCCGTTATTATTGCCGGAGGTCGATTTGATATTCCTGACTCCGGCGATACGCGCCAGCATCGCTTCCAGTTTTGACGTGGCTTCCATCTCGACAATACGCGCCGAATGGCCCGGCATATTGAAGCTGACGGTGAGGCTGGGCAATGTGCGCGAAGGCGACAGCTTTACCGTAAGCGACGGTATGACGGCCAACCCAATCAGGGATATCGCCACAAATGCGACGACGACCGTGAATGCCGGTGTGCGGGACGTTTTCAACTCTTCACTCTAATTCTTAATTATTAATTCCACCGTTTCGGATATCGGCATATTGTATTCAAAATCGTATAATGTTAGTTTTCGTATTTTGAAATAGCTGACCCAGTAATTTTCGAGGGCGGAGATGTAATTACGTCTTGCTTCCTGCTGGCGTTGGCGGGAAAGCGTGAGCGTGTTGATGTCTGCTTTGCCGATTACAAACCGCCGGCGTGTACTGGCGTAAGCGTCGTCGGCTATCAGAAGCGCTTCTTCCGCAGATGCGATCAGATCTTTCTGGATATTGAAGTCGCCGACCGTCATGATCACGTCTTCTTCTACTTTTACCTCTCCCTGACGCGCCGTAATCTCTGTTACATTGAGACTGTTTTTTGCCATGTTGTATTTTCCTTTCCGTACTCCCCAGTCTACAAGCGGGATGGATATGCTCAGCGAAACGATATCCTGGCGCAACGGATCGCGGTAGACTCCGGAGAGCGATCCTGCCACCTGATTATAACCGACGCTGGCCCATATTGAAGCATTGAACATCGATTCTTTTTTTGTTTTGTCTACATTCTGCCGACTTTCAAGAATATTCTGTTTGTATCCTAACAGGTCAGGGTTGTTATTTCGCGCTTCTGTCAATGCCTTGTCGGATGATATATCCATTGATTTCGGATAACTCGGAAGCCTTAGGCGTATGGGCGTATTTTTGTCCATATTCAGGAATGAGTTAAGGGCGAACATGGCGCGTTTGAGGGAGATATCCGCATTTTTCAAAGAATTGACGGCATTGATGCGGTCCAACTTCAGCGTTAGCAGGTCCGACCGGCTGATTGCCGCGATCTTATAGCGTTCTTCGCCTATGCGAAAGAGCGTATCCGTATTACGTACATTTTCGTCGGCGAGGTCGTATTCAGCCTGTGCCATTGCCAGATTAAAGAAATATCCGGCCGCTAATCCGGCGGTGTTTTCGAGATCGTAGACCAATTGTTTTTTTGCTTTTTCATATTTCAGCGGCTCGATTTTCTTTTCCCATTTGAATGCGTTATATCCCAGGAGGTCCTGGCTATAGCCGATACGTACAGGGATGGATGAGTATTGTGTTTCGGTATGATCGCCGAAGTTGCGCAGGTAATCGAGATTGGTATTGAGAAAAAACGAGCCTCCGAGCAGATCGAAGTTTTGTTTGACCGACAGTCCGCCGTATGCTTCAAAAGCCTGTTGTTGGCGGTATGTGTCGAGATTGGATTCCGAATCGTAGCGTTTGACGATGGTACGGTTATATTGTCCCGGCGTAAGGTTTAGCGTCAGGCTTGGCAGGCGTCCGGCTTTGAATGCACGGTATTCCCAGTAGCCCGACATATAAACGTTTTTTGAACGGAATGCCTCAAGCGAACTGTCGGCCGCCAGCGCAATCGTTTGTTCGAGCGTCAGGGTGATGGGCGCTTCCGTCAAAACCCTGTTTTGCCCAAATGACGGCGTCACAGCAAAAGAAAAGAAAAAGGCGATCGATAAATTTCTAAAAGACATATATTTATTCGTTTAATTGTTTAACGCTGTACTTTTTTTTCTTCGAGCATAAATTTTCCAGTATACCAGCGGAATAAAGTAAAGACTGACCAGCGTACCGATAATCATTGAGGAAATCATGGCTATGGCGAGCGGTTTTTGGATTTCCGAACCCAAATCGTAGGAAAACATCATCGGAACCATAGCGATGATCGTAGTCAGCGACGTCATAATGATCGCCCGTAGACGGCGGCGTCCTGCGGTATGGATGGCTTCCATTACCGGAATGCCCTCTTTACGCAATTCGTTGATCATGTCGATCTTCAGTATCGAATCATTGATGATGATACCGCAGGTTACGACAATACCGATAGCGCTCATCAGATTCAGCGTATGGCCGAACAGCCACAGGCAGATCAGCGCAGCGCAAATGTCTATTGGTATTTCTATCAGAACGATCAACGGTTGCAGGAAACTTTCGAACTGTGCAGCAAGAATGAAATACATCAGCAAAATAGATATCAATAAAATGACTGTCAGTTCGCCGAGCATCTTTTTATTGGAGAAATAATTGCCTGAAAAACCGACGTCCCACGATTTCATGTCGTTTACTTCTTCTTTCGTTTTTTTCATCAGCCCTTCCGGATTTTTTACTTTCTGATAGGAAATGGGAATATATTCGCCGTTCTTACCTGCTACGATGGTTTTCAGGCCTTCTGTGGGAACTACTGTTATAAAAAAACCGAGCGGTATCTGCCGTTGTTCTCCTGCGGAACCTGCGTTTGTGCGGATAAGCGTTTTGCCGATCACTTCACTGATGGTTTGTTCTTCTCCTGCTATACTGATGGGAAGATATTGCTGGTATGAACGTAGCGTGGCGATTTCGTTATCGCGGAATGCCGTTTTCAGCAACCGGCGAATCTCGTTATAATTCACATTGTATAGCAATAGCTTCTCGCGGTCTATGTAGATGCTTATCTCTTTGTCGAAGGAAACTCCTTCGGAATGTTCGCCGGCGAGTTTCTCCAGTTGTTGTTCTATTCTGCGGATCTCTGCCGCTTCAGGAGAGCTTTCCCTGTTGCGGGGATAAAGTTCCGTTATCAGGTCGGATTCGCCGGTAATGAATATTTTTTCGAATATCGTTTCCGGGGGAGCAAATGATATGATTGCAAGCGGATATGTCCTTTTTATCCATGCATCTATTTCCTCCTGCGCCTTTTCTGCCATTTGCGCGTTTTCCGCTTTGATATACAATTCGCTTTCGGACGACGGCATTTTTTGATCATTGTCCAGTATAAACTGCTGGCGTCCGATGTAAGCGGAATGTTCAAGCGTTAACGGATCGATTTCACGGCAAAGAGCGCCGATACGTTTCCTGTTTTCGTCCAGATGGATATTTTCACCCCAGTCAATATGCGTCAATAGCTCCACCTGGTCGACAGCCGGCATACCCGATTTGGGAATGACGTCGAACATCAGTACGCAAAGAGGGAATGATGCAATGATCAGAACGGCGCAGACTGTTTTATGTGCGAAAGTAAAGTCAATCAACCGGTCATACCACCGGAAAAGCCTCCTGTTGCCGCGTTCCTGATAACGACGGACTTTATCGCCCAAGTCGCGTTTCGTAAAGTTTTTTGCATAGACCAGTTTGTACAGTACGGGTAAGAGCATGATTCCCGTGAAGTATGAAACCAGAAGTCCTACCGAAACAGAGAACGCTTCATCCACAAAGATAGCTCCGGCTATACCGCTGAGGAAGATAAGCGGCAGAAAGACGGCTATTGTTGTCAGCGTGGAACTTAGCATGGGCGTTATGACTTCTGTTGTTCCTTTTATACAGGCCTCTTCGAGCGACAGATTCCGTTCGCGATACTGGCTTATATTTTCAGTAATGATGATCGCGTTGTCGATCATCATGCCCAGCGCAAGGATAAGTCCGGATAAAGAGATGATATTAAATGATTTATCAAAGAAGTAAAAAAACTGAAAGCACATGATCAGCGATACGATCATACTTATTCCGATGACCGCAGGCGATTTGGCGTCGCCCAGGAAAAGGAATGCGACAATGCAAATAAGTATAAAGCCGAGAATGAAATTTTCTTTGAGATTGGATATCGTATAGTCCAGCAATTCCGTCTGGTTGCGGTTTACCGTGAATTCGACGTCAGGGTAAAGACGCCGGAAATGATCAATGGTAGCGTTCAGCGATTTTTTCAGATTATCCATATTTTCGGCCGACTGTTTGATGATGGCAAGCGTAACGGCGCGTTTACCGTTTACCATCGAGAAGCCGCGTTCTTCTTCCGGTATTACTTTCACCGAACAAAGATCTTTCAGTTGGTAGATACGATCCGATTTGCGCAGGTAAATATTTTCAATATCTTCGGCCGTATGGAGCAGCGACAAAAATTTGACGTTGTATTCGTAGTATCCGTCGCGGATGATCATGCTTCCGGCTTCGATATTGTTATCGTTTATAGCTGTTTCTATATCCGAAAGCGTGACGCCGGCGATTTCCAGCTTGTCCATGTCCGGCATGATACGTACCTGGCTTGATACGATCCCTGTTGCGTCGACCATCGTCACTTCAGGTAACTGTTCGATACGGCGTTTGATCACGTTCTCGGCAAACTCGCTCATGGCAAGGAAGCGTTCGGTTCCCGTTGTTCCGTATTTCTCGTCGTCTTTCAGCGTCAGGTTGAGGTAAAATACCGGAATATCCGTCGCGCTGGCTTTGATGACGCGCGGTCGCTCTAAGTCGCGCGGCATGTAGTTCATCGCCGCATCTATTTTTTCATTTACCTCAATAAAGGCCAGTTCTATGTTTGTGCCGTAATCAAAACGCAGGTTTACCTGCGCGCTCCCATCGCGCGTTTCACTCCGGATATCCCGCAGTCTGGTTACCTGCATCAGTTGCCTGCGCAAAGCGGTCACTACCGTATTTTCCACCTCGCGCGCCGAACTGTTGGGCATTGATACCTGAACGGTCATGTCCGGAATCGGAATATCCGGTAACAGCGATACCGGAAGGGTGAAATAAGTAATCAATCCGATGATCACCATCGCCAGGAACGCCATCAATACGGCAATCGGCCGTTGTATCAAAAATTTAACCATTAATCCTCCATTAATTTGACTGTCGTTCCGTCCGCCAGATGCTCGTTGCCGTTTATGATAATTTCATCGCCTTCCTGAAGCGATTTGCTTGTGATGGTGTAATGCGTCGCATTTTCCAATCCCGTATCGACATAATTCCATGCAGCTTTCCCGTCTTTATATGCGAATACGACCTGTTTACCCGTGCGCAGAACGACGGCGGTTTTCGGTACGACCCATTGTTTGCCTAAGGAACGGAATACGCTGATACGCACATTCATTCCGTTGAATATCTTGGCATGAGGTTGCACGTATGCTTTAACCCTTACGGTACCATCTTTATCCACGCTTGGGTTGATGCCTGCAATGCTGCCGGCAGATTCAATATCGGGCGACGCGTATGATTGGACTTTCACCTTATCTCCTGTTTTTATCAGCGGCATTTCATTTTCGAGAATCCTAAAGTCGACTTCCGGTTGTCCTTCGCTGATGATCGTGCAGAAAGGTTCCGATGCATCGATCGCGCAATAAGGTTTTGAAAAGAGATTGGCGACCGTACCGGCGATAGGCGTGCGGAGTGTCGCGTTATCGAGGTTATATTTCGCCAGATCGTATTGAATTTTGGCGTTATTATATCCGCTTCTGATATTGGCCAGCTTAAGGACGTCTTCCGGAATAGAAGCGGAATCGGCGAGCGAATGACCTTGTCCGATCAGCACATCCTGTAGTTCAAGATATGCTTTCTGCAGATTATCCTCTGCCTGCAAATAGCCGTTCGACAACTGGAATGTGTCAAGCATGGCGATTGCGGTTCCCGCTGCTACGCGATCGCCGTTCTTAACAAATATTTTTACCGGAACGTTTCCTGCCGAGGTAGAGACAAACTGTAGTTCGGCTATCTGTTGCGCGCTGATTCGTCCGTTACTGACCAGTTCATGCTCGAAATCAATCGTACGCAACGTTTCGGTACGCACTTCCGCTTCTTCGGTCGGGAGCACAGTTTCCACCGATCCTTCTTTTTCGGCATTGTCGCTGTTGTTTTTTGGCCCGCAGCATGTCAGTCCCACTGTGATGAATATACCCGTAGCAAGTTTCCAGTTTATCATGATATCAGATCTTTTTTTGCAAATATACGATTATTTTTTACGTGCAATCTTTCTAATCTATTAAAAAATGTTGCGCGGTATTTATTTATTGTAGCTTATTGTGGGATGTTATTGTAAATAAGGCTATTAGTTTTTCTTGAAAAGAGATGCAAAACAGATGCGGGCTACCGATAGTTTACGTATTATAAACGATTAATCATTCTTCGTTCCCGACCATTTCATTGACATAAAACCGGAAAGTTTACCGGCAATTAAAAAAATGAGCCTACCGTAAAGGTTATCGAATTGAAATTGTCTCCATCGTGGTATTCGACGTCGAAGCCTTTTGTCAGGGAATAATTGATGGCGGCATATCCGGTAATACCGATTGGGTCTAATAATCTTGAGTATTTTAAACCGATATCGGTTTTTATTTGTCCGGCAGTCAGGTATTCGTATTCTGTTTGAAGATTTTTGTCGTTGTATTTCGGTTTGGTCTGGTTCTCTCCGGGCGTGGCATATTCGCTGTCTTTAAAGATTGTTCCGCCGCCGGAAGCGTAACGGGCGTCTATGGAAATACTGTACATATTTTTCCCGTTTATGATGTTGCGGACAGCGGCAGCGTTGTAGTGCGTATACCGAATGGTTTGTTTCCGGTAGTACGGGTATAACGACAGGGTTTGTTTGTTTTGATAGAAATCAATGCCTCCCCTGAATATCAGGGCAGGACAGAAATCTTTAACTCCGAGATTGGCGATGTATTCGGCTTTTACATGAAATTGTTCCTTGTCGGCAACCTTTAACGGGTCGTAGTAGATGATATGGGTATACCCTCCCGGTTGCGTTTCGAACTTATATACATTTTCGAAATTCTCAAGCGTTTCATTCTCAAGATACAGGTTTACCAGCTGATGATTTTGGCTTTTCTTCAGGGAGAATGAGCCTCTGTATTCAATGATGTCGGAATTATGTTCGCTATAAACAATCATGTAAGGCGTACGTTTTCCGAATTCTCCGTCGCGGGATTTGCAGGTTAATTCATTGAAAAAATGAATTTCGGGCGCGAGGTTGATACCGAGTTGCAGGGAAGCCCCATGGAAATTGTTATACATCGGATTGTTTTCTCCGCTTGTCGTATAACCTGTTTCTCCGAATTGTTCGGTCTTGCCGAAGAATGCTCCATAACTGACAAGCGATGTATACCGTTTGTCGCTTGTGCCGTAAGTTTTAAATTCGACGCCTTCAACGCTACGGCGGTAATAATAATTTGCGCCTATTTCGATTGAATTGTTGATGCGGTAACTGAGGCCGGCGGTTACGAACATATCCAATAATTTGTTTTTGTGACGCAGGTCTTTTTGTTTGGCATAATTGGCGGCATGATAGTCGATTTTTCCTCCGATTGTCAGGCGTTCCGTCAGATCCGCGCTTATTGCTCCTGTCAGATGATATGCTTCAAGGTTTTTCTTTCCCTGCGTCGTATCCGAGTATTCTACCATATCGAAAGGATTATAGTACGGATTGATAAATACCGATCCGCCCATGTTTTTGCCGGTGAAATTTTCATAGCTTACGCTGCCGTAAAAAACAATTTCCGGAGAAAGCCTGTAGTACGATTCTGTTTGCGCCCCAAGTTTATAGCTATCTTCCGATTGATAATAATTAATGAACTTTCCGTCGCTTTTATTTGCGTAAAGGTTAGCGATCGCTATTCTGTTGACGGGTAAATACCGGATGCCCGTGGCATTGTATGCTGAAAGACGCGTATCAGTCCGTCTGATATAATCATAATCTTTCCAACCGATACCGACCGTATCCTGCGCTGCCGTATAGGCGGAGCAAAAAGCTCCGCCCGACAACATTAGTAATAGCATTTTAATAAAACCCGACATACGGTCTTTTATTATTATTCGTTCATAGCCGTCAGTAAAAATTCTTTTGTTAATCCCTTAAAGAAGCCTGTTTACGCTGGTGGAAGTCGTTGGCGGAATTATTGGTATCCTTATAGATGATACGAGCGCCGTTTTTGATAGATGCTTCGGCGTCTATTCCGCTTGGATCGGTACTGGCTTTTCCATCAATTTCAGTTCCCTTGTTATAGCTATATACGAGCTTGGTTTCGTTTCCTTCAATAGCTTTGGTTGCTTCCGGGTCTACATTGCGATAGGAAGCATATCCTAATGTGTTTTCCAGATATGTTTGTCCGGCGTCGACTTTGGCAGTGAAGCGTTTCTGATTTTTATCGCTTGTTGTTGTGAATACTTCAACAGCATCAATAATCTGGTCTACGGGTACTTTCTTGCGCGTATTCGCCGGAGTTGCACTTCCGCCGTAATAGTTAGTGTTATCCGCATTATTTGCGAAATCCACGGGCGATTCGTCTTTTGTCGAAAAAATAAAGAATGCCGGATTTAACTGGCTTACAACCCAGGCATTACTTTGTCCGAATTTTATAGCAGATAAATAATGGGACGTCGGTATTACTTCCGAAGGCGAAGGGTAGGTGGTTGTGTTGTCATATACGGCAATATCATACATACAATAATAATCGGGGTTGGCAAAATTAATGGATTTGGAATATGTTTGCGTATTGTCAATGGCATTGTTGAGGGCTACGACAATTTGCTTTCCGGGTTCTAATGTGATATTATCAGGGAAGTACCATATTCCGTTTCCTGCAGGAATCCAGTCGTCGTCTTCGTAGATTAGCTTACCGTCCGTATAATCGTTGTTTGAAGCATGTGCGTTATATGGCTGAATTATTCCAAAGCATAACTGCCCAAGGCTTGCCGGTTGGTTGGAGTTATTATACAATATAACGTATTTGTCATTGAAGAATCCGCCTGACAGGTTGTCTTTCTGACAGCCGCCGACGTATAATTCTTTAATTATAATCTGACTTTGTTTTGATTCGGAAAGAGTTAATTCCACAATTTCTGTTTCCACCCATGATTCGGTTACGGTAATATTGCTTTTAATTCCGTTATAGATGAAAGATTCGCCTGTGCCATAACGGACGTCAGTCGCCGAGGCTTCGTATACGCCTGCGGCAACGGTGAATGTCGCTTTACCGGAATGATCCGTCGTCGCTTCAACAGCAGAGCCGCTTGAGTTTGTCAGTTTTACTTCCACTCCTTCAACAGGCTCGAAATTGTCGCCTGTATAAACCAGTTGTACGTTTACCGAATACGTTTTGTACTGGTCGTCGTCGTCATTGCAGGATGTACACAAAATAAGCGTGCCGACCAAAAAATAAAAAAACTTTTTCATACTTCTTTCGTTTTAAATTGTTATTTATATCATGAATTATAATTTTAGCCTTACCGATAATCCGTAGTAGAAGTTAGGTATATAACTGTTATCGTATAACGTATATTTTGCATTATTGTTCGACATTTTTATCCGCGACATATTATTGAAAAAATTGTTTGCATAAAAAGAGATGCTTGCAAAATTCCCAATTTCCTTTGTAATGCTGATATTTGCCGAGAAATAGGCAGATATTTTATTTGGATTGAAATAATAATTACTGCTTGTTTTTACGATTAGCTTCGCAAGTTCGTTGTATAGATTCGTATCGTATTCTTTTGCCCATGCGAATCTTTCGGCAAACGGTATTTTTGTCTCCGGCTCATCCCATGTGCTGTAATAGAGCGGATATACGCCCACATATACGTCGCCCTGATAGATGTCGGAATCATCTCCAAAATATCCTTCAGGGCCGTTTAATGCGAATCCGTAGTTCTGACCGTTATATTCGCTGAGTCTTTGAGTGTAATCGTACAATGACGCTTCCATTTTGATGGAAAAGATCGTTCTTATTTTGGGGATATGCGTGATTGCGGCGAGGTTTACGTTCAGGTTTTTAGATATTCCGCCGTTGGAGACCGATGCGGAAGAATAATTGAGAGATGACAGGATCTCTGACGAGTTTGAGGATGTAGATGTGGCAGATGAACCGGCGTAATAACCGATATATTGGAAAGGCCTTCCATCGCCCATTGTGAAGGACGGTTTCCAGGATATGACAGTCTCGTCGACGCCTTTGTAATAGTAGTAGTTTCCATCGAAGCGAAATGTTGTCCTGATGGAAGGAATCTGGGGGAAATCAACCGTCCACTCCATGCCTTTGCGCACTACCGGCGAACCGTTCTTGTAAATATAGTTGTGTTTATAATCATTACGCGTCGCGTATTCCAATTGCTGATTTTCGTATATGCCGGTTTTGTCGGAAACGGTTACGACGCCGGTTTGCCTGTCGATTAGATATGCCCTGTCTGCCGACGGAATAACGCAGTTGTTAAGCGCTTTCTGATCAGTTAGATGATAGGAATAGGGCGTATAGTCGCGGGTCAGTATATACGGATTGAATGTCTTGTTCCTATAGACGGAAAGGGATATCTTTATGCCTTTGATATTCGCTTCGGCGCCGGCTTCGATCTGCTCGTTGTATTGCCATTTCAGGTCAGGATTATAAACCGTTTTGGCAGGCGTGGTATAATAGGCGTAAAAGGTCGTGCCGTCGGCCATGGTTCCCGGCGCAAAAGCCAGATCGTCCGAATAGGTCGGTCTCGGATAGAGCGCTTCGGCCGAAGGAAGTTTGACGGACTTTCCCCAACCGGCATAAACATTGATGTTCCGGACTACCTTATCGGCTTTTTCCCATAAGGTATATTTGGCGTTAAAGCGTGGCGAAAGACTTTGAACAGCGCCGTATTCCGAATCTTTTATCAGGGTGATATCCGAACGCAGGCCTGCCGTTATTTCAATTTTTGACAAATCACTACCGAAAGGCAAAGTGAGTTTATCTTCGGCGTATAATGCAAAGTTGTTGATATATGGCATTTCGTTGTACCGGTATGCACGCCATGTCGGAGCGTGTTGCATATTGTCGTAGTAAGCGCCCCTTCCTTTGTTCCCGTTACGGCTCATATCTCCTCCCAACATGAATTTATTGGAAAAAGAACCGAAAAAAAGTATCCGGTCGGCTTTTACCTTGGCCGTATAACTGATCGGTTTGTTATCATGGCAGTAAAGCTGAGACCAGTATCCTGCAGGAAGAAGGATGATGGGCGCATCCGGGTCTTTGGCGTAGCTTGTTGCAATAAAATATCCTTCTTCCGTCGAATGAATGGCTGCCTGCGATGACGAGCTGCTTTTATTCGTATTCGATTTCGAAAACTTGTCCGAATAACTGACGGAGCCGGACAATTCTATATTTGTAATCCACGGTTTATTCAGCAACCAAAAGAAACGAAGATTCCCCCTGAAATTATTATCTCTTTTCTTGATATAATCATCTTTGAAAGCATCCGGATCGGCCTCGGAGTCGTATCCGCCGATATTCCCGCTAAATCCGGCGTCAAGCGTCAACGGCGTCCCTTTCAGGCGGTTCAATGTATTGGAATACCGCAGGGAAAATACATTCCGGTCATATGATGTGTAAGGCGAGGCCGGATCGGAGATGGATTTTGTGTATTCAAAACTTGTGTTCAGCGTCCCTGCGCTTGTTCCAAGTGCGAATCCTTTGCTGATAGCCGCCTGCTTCATGTTCGGTTTGGTAGACAAATCGACAGTAAGGGGCGTTTTTCCCTTTTTAGCGTTAATTTTTACGATTCCGTTTGATAAGTCTCCATGTTCTACGGATGCTATTCCTGTGATGATTTCAACCGATTCGATATTGGTTGAACTGATATTGCGGACGTCGGCGCCTTTTGTTTCATCGAATGCGGAATTGTTTTGTATTCTGACGCCGTCTATTTCAACTGCTGTTCCAAACGATGCATTTCCTTTCTCGTTGCTGTCGCTTCGCAAGGCAAATCGCTGATCGGAAGTCAGGTCCTGCGCGATCGGGCTTTTCCCTCCCGGCAATAACGATGAAATATCCGTAATATTGAGTATCTGTGCGTGATCTAATGTCGTGCGGTCGATCGTATAGGATGTGGTCAGTTCTTTTGTTTTCTGAACAGCTGTTACAACCACTTCGTTCAGGGAGAGGTTTTCCTCCGGCAGTAGAAATATCATATCCGACAGGTCATTTTTAACATCCAGTTCGAATGTCATTTTTACGTATCCCAGACTGTAAACGGTAAGGATAATCTTACCCTTAGGTATGTTTTTCAGTAAAAACCTGCCGTTTTCGTCCGATACGCTCCACGACCGATTATCCGTAAGAGATATCGTAGCATACTCAACCGGCCTTTTATCATGGTTGTCCAGGATTTTACCTGCGATTGTATAACCTTGACAAAAGATACCTTGAGTGATACATAACAAAAATATGATAATCAAAATGATATATCTATGCATAGATTTTAAAGTTCAGACTGCAAAGATAAGTATTTTTAGTATATGATGGTATCCCAATTAATGGGGATATGGCGATGAGGTATACTTTGCTCGGGATAAACTTGCGAGATAAAAAGCAGAACGCAGAAAGCAGAAAGCAGAACGCAGAAAGAGCAGAACGCAGAAAGCAGAAAGCAGAACGCAAATAAGAACCACAGTGCGGTTTGTAACGCCATCTTCCGACGGTTTCCTGCTTTCCTGCCTTCTGCTTTCTGCCGACATATCACAAAATCATGCCGCGTGCAGTATATTTACCGAGAGTATGCGATTTGGAATTGCAGGAAGCGCTTGCTATAATGGGCGCCGTGTTGATTGAAAGCGCCAAATGGCGCGGTAAAACGAGTACGGCGGCTCATATTGCCAAAAGTACGCTATTTATGCAAGACCCCGACAACGCTCGTTCTTACCGGCAAATAGCGGATACAAAGCCTTCGCTGTTATTGAAGGGCGAAGTACCCCGATTGCCGATAATTTGTTGATAGAAATAGTATTATCCTGTTTAATAAGCAATAAAATAGCAGATTGTGTGTCAGTCGTACCACCTGTTTTTTCAGTCGTACCACCTGTTTCGTTAACTTGGTACCCTATTTGGTTAACTTGGTACCCAGGCATAATATTATCAGAATTTATTTTTTGCTCTGTATAACTGAACCTGGTTTCAAAACCATCCCCTAAATTACGAAAATCAAAAACCATTGTCGGATAGACTGCAATGGCTTCCCGAATACGAATAAAACCACTTCCATATTTTTCTATATCGTGAGTCAGATAAAATGCTTCGGCAAGTTCCAATTCTTTATAAAACAGGATAAAAGCCAATATATTGGTGTCCAGATAATAGCGCATAACCTACTTTAATACTGCCCTCATATTTACAATTGTGCCGATTCCGTTAGGATTTTTCTCCCAAAATAAGGCTATTTTAGACTTCGGTTTTTCTGCCCTATAAACTTCTTTCGCCGCCTTTTTTGTTGTTTCTTTTGTTGTTTCTTTTCTTTTCATAGCTGTATAAATTTAATTGGTATCCAAATAGCATCTCATCTTAGAACCGCCCGCATATTGACTATTTCTCCGATACCGTCAGGATGTTTCTCTCTGAACATAGTATAAGCCGACTTCGGTTTTTCTGCCCTATAAACTTCTTTCGCCGCTTTGTTTGCTGTTTTTTTTGTTGTTACTTTTCTTTTCATAGCTGTATAATTTTAATTGGTATCCAGATAATATCTCATCTTAATACTGCCCTCATATCTACTATTTTTGTGATAAGCGGCTCTCTATCCGGATTCATGAACCATTCGCCGATGGGTGACAGTTTTTTCCCTTCTTTCAATTGAAAGACTTCTTTTTTAACGCTGCCTTTCTTTGCTTCGTCTATTCCTGTTTTCTTATTTTTCTTTTCCATATTTCTTTAATTGCTTCCATAGTACTGTTTTTTTTATCTGAATCTACGCCACAAATATATATATAAA
>JAIROL010000071.1 GCA_031257565.1 Tannerella sp.
GAGGCTCACACCTATAAAGTCAGCCAAGATACGGAACAGTACATTTTTGGAATAGGGTAAACATTTATTCAGGAATACTAATAGCGCGTAATCCACGATACACATAGTAAGAATTACTAATGCCTTTCCTGAAACGGTTTTTGCAGATGATTTTATAACGATTCCTACCGTTATTCCGGAGCGTACTTTCCTTGAAAAAACCTTTCTTTTGCACGAGGAATTTCAAAAACCGCAGGAGCGCATCAGAGTTGACCGAATGACGCGCCATATCTACGATTTGGAAAAACTTATGGATACAGATTTTGCAATTAAATAAGTTTGATGCGCTGGTAAATGGAGGAAATTGCGTGTCGGCGCCCGCAATGACAGCATCGCTGCCTGCCGAAATCAAAGCAAGACGGCAGCAATATGAGTATTACAGGAATAAACTTTTGAATTTTGAACCCCGTCATTGCGAGGGAGGCACGACCGAAGCAATCCGGAAAAAACAATTAAATAATTAAAAATATGGAACGAGGCGGAGCAGTTTATATAACACCCGCCGGATGAGCAGAATAACCCGGCGGCTGAGCCTGTCGAAGCCGAGTATGTACTTAAATAACAAACTTGCTTATTTAAGTTTTTGGCACATTTTATTAAATAACAAACTTGCTTATTTAAGTTTTGAAATGATTTTCTTAACTTTGCAGTCGTAAAAATTAAGTTTCGATATGAAAAATTTTATTTCAGGTACAACGGTCAATCAGGGCTATTATAAAGCGTTTATCCCCAACCCTATAAATAGAAATTGGGAAATAACCGATATGGAAACGGTGAGTTTACTCAGCCGTGCCGACCGTCTGTTAGGACAACTTGATATGTATTCCAACTATGTAAATATTGATTTGTATTTAAGTTTGCCTATTGCCAAAGAAGCAACACAATCTTCTCGTATAGAAGGCACGCAAACAAATATGGAAGAGGTATTTATGAAAAGGGAAGAAATAGCAAAGGAACGGCGCGACGATTGGGATGAGTTGCAAAACTATATTCAAGCAATGAACGAGGCAACTGCTAATTTACAAACTTTGCCGTTTTCAAGTCGTCTTATCCGTCAAACACATAAAATTTTGTTGCAGGGCGTGAGAGGCAAACACAAAATGCCGGGCGAATTTCGCACAAGTCAAAACTGGATTGGCGGGGCAACAATCAATGATGCGCGTTTTATTCCGCCACCGCATACCGAAGTTCCCGCGCTGATTTCCGATTTGGAAAAATTCGCCAACGACCAAAGCAACTTTTTGCCCGAACTGCTGAAAATAGCGGTTATTCATTATCAGTTTGAAACCATCCACCCTTTCCTTGACGGCAACGGCAGAATTGGCAGATTACTCATCACGCTCTACCTTGTGAATAAAGGACTGCTGAAACGCCCAATTTTGTACTTGTCTGATTTTTTTGAACGGCACAGAGATTTATATTACGACAACTTGACTTTGGTGCGTACCAAAAACGATATGAGCCACTGGTTTAAATTCTTCCTCACGGGAGTAATTCAAACTGCTGAAAAGGGGATAAAAACATTTGACGATATTTTGCAGTTGCAAAAAACATTGGTAGAAAAAGTCAATACTTTGGGCAGCCGCGCCGCAGATGCCAATAAAGTAATAGAAGAACTCTATAAAAATCCTGTTATCAATGCGGTAAAAATAGGACAGATTATAGAAAAATCAAGCGTAAGCGCTTATAAACTTGTTGCCGATATGGAAAAAACAGGTATTTTACGCGAAATCACAGGAGGACAGCGTGGACGGTTGTATGCATTTGAAGAATATTTAAACCTTTTTTAAGGGATATAAACGTTAAATTATAAAACCATCTTATGGCAAAAGACATTAATAAAGATAAGTTTTCAGAAGCGACAAAACTGAAATTAGATATTTTCGCTGAATGTTTCAGAGAATGGTTTCCTGTGTTTATACATAACCCTTATACAAAGTCTATTTTTATTTATGACTTTTTTGCGGGTAGCGGAAAAGATGCAGAAGGTACTTTGGGTTCGCCGCTTATTTTGTTAAACCAAGCCAAAGGGGATAAATGTAAGTATTGTTCGTCTTCAAAGAAGAATGACAAACACGTCTATTTTGCTTTCAATGAAAAAGAAAAGAATAAATTTGATGTATTAGTAACCAACATAAATGAGTTTATGCAAACTTGTTTGGAAAGGAACTGTAAAGCAGAGCAATGGTATTTATGGTTACGCCAATTACAAACAAAATGAGTTTAAAGATATTTTTCAAAATGATAAATTTCAATCCATACTAAACAACAAAGAATTTGGAAAAGTTTATACTGCTCGACCAATATGGTTTTAGTCAGGTAGATAAAGATGTGTTTATGCAGTTAGTCAATGCTCCGAAAACTGATTTTATTTTTTTCATTTCTTCTTCTTTTATTCGCAGGTTTAAAGAACATCCTGCTACAAAACAATATTTCAACACAGCTAAAATCCATTTTGACGAATCCCAACCAAAAGAATGTCATCGGCAAATTGCTCAATATTACAGAAATATTATTCCTGCTGACAAAGATTATTATCTGCATCATTTTACCATTCATAAAGGTGCAAATTATTGGGGATTGATTTTTGGCACAAGCCATTCATTGGGTATGGAAAAGTTTTTGAAGGTATGTTGGGATAAAGATAAACTTTCCGGCGAATCAAATTGTAATATCAACAACGATTTTCAGGCAGGTACTTTGTTTTACAATGAAATGGAAACAGTAAAACGGCAAACGATGGAATCTGATGTTAGAAATAAAATCTTGTCAAAAAGAAAACGAAAGCGTAAAAGAAAGGATAGATGCTTTAAAAAATATTGATTCAACAGTTCGCTTTATTTCCATTGAACCGCTGATAGGCGATGTTGGCAACTTGAATTTGCAAGGAATCCATTGGGCAATTGTCGGAGGGGAAAGTGGCGTAAATGCAAGACCTATGCGTTCCGAGTGGGCAATCAATGTTCTTCGGCAGTGTGAAGAACAAAATGTAGCATTTTATTTTAAGCAATGGGGAACTTGGGGCGAAGACGGAGTAAAGAGAAATAAAAAAACAAATGGCAGTATCCTTTTAGGAAGGCGCTGGAAAGAATATCCGAGTCCAAATCAGTAGTTTGTATAATACTTATATGTTTCGTTCCAAATTTTTGTGTGCAAATCTGTGTGCAAATAAATTTTCGAGCCTTTGCCAAGAGGGAGGAACGACAGGTAAGATAATTCCATTCCCAAGAGCCGACAACGTTCTTTGATATGTTTTGAAGTTCGCACAACGTTTTGCAAAAGAAACCCTCAATTACCTGTAAAATCGGGGCTTGCGTGCAGCCTTGTATTCGCCGACTTGTATGCAAATTGTATGTCCCATAAAAGAAAAAAGGACTCACAATCTCTTGTAAGTCCCTAATTTTCAGCGTGGGCGTTGACGGATTTTATATGTCCTATCTAACCCGTATGCAGTCAGTGATTTAACTATCGAAGTTTTATTCTACTCACTCGATACTCACTCCGTTTTTAGAGTGATTTTTATGAGAACTTTTCCTCTTTAAGTGATGGTACAAAGGTAGGGAAAGTTTTGGAATAAACCCTATTTTGCCTCAACAATCTTATGGAAAATCCAAAAATATACCGCATTTTACGGATTCAATTCCAAATTTATTGTATTTTTGCAGTATAATGAAATTGTTATGATACAAAGGATACTAGAAAATACGGTTCGCGATAAGTTAAGCGCAGGTAAAGCAATCATATTAATGGGAGCCCGACAAGTGGGAAAAACGACTTTGGTCAAAGCACTCTTTAAAGGTTCTGATGAAATGATTTGGCTTAATGGCGATGAATTGGATGTACAAAACCTTTTCGAAAACGTATCGGCTACCCGTTTGAAATATATTTTCGGAAACAAGAAATACGTTGTGATTGACGAAGCCCAACGAATCAAAGATATTGGCTTAAAACTGAAACTTATCACAGATGAATTACCCGAAGTGCAACTTATCGCAACCGGCAGTTCCTCTTTCGACTTAGCGAATGAAGTGAACGAACCGCTCACCGGTAGAAAGTGGGAATATAAAATGTACCAGCTATCCTTCGCCGAGATGGTACGGCATCATGGGTTGTTGGACGAAAAAAGATTGCTGCCTCATCGTCTGGTCTATGGTTATTATCCCGATGTGGTAAACAATCCGGGAGATGAAAAAGAGATACTGAAACAGCTTTCAGACAGTTATTTGTACAAGGACATTCTGATGTGGGAGCAAATCAAAAAGCCGGAAAAACTACTGAAACTGCTGCAAGCGATTGCTTTTCAAGTAGGCAATCAGGTATCTTATTCCGAATTAGGCCAGCTTTGCGGATTAGATAGCAAGACTGTAGAAAAATACGTGGTGCTATTAGAACAATGTTATGTTATTTTTCGCTTAGGCTCATTTAGCCGCAACTTACGAAACGAACTTAAAAACAGTAAGAAGATATACTTTTACGATAATGGTATCCGCAATGCCATCATAGCCGATTTCGCTCTAACAGAAAGCCGTTCCGATATTGGTGCGTTATGGGAAAACTATATTATATCCGAAAGACAGAAAAAATTAGAATACGATAAAATGTGGCGCAACAGTTGGTTCTGGCGGACCACCGATCAGAAAGAAATCGACTATATTGAAGAAGGAGACGGACAAATCCATGCATTTGAGTTTAAATGGAATCCTGCGGCTAAGTATAAAATACCTAAACAGTTTCTGGGAAATTATTCGGGTAGTGCTTTTTCTGTTATTACTCCTGATAATATGGAAGAGTTTTTATTGTAACTACACCGAATATACCACAATGTCCGAATCTGACCTGCTAAAGCGAATAGCCGAACTGGAAGCACAGAATCTTGAATTGCTTGCTGAAAATGAGAGATTCCGGGAAATGTTGGGTTTGTCTCAAGTGGAATCCAAACCCCAAGCAACTGTTCCGGCATTGGATATTATAGAGCAGAATAACGCTGAAATCTCTCCATCCTCTATCAACAAATATAGTTCGCCCAAAGAAAAGATAGAATTGTTTCAATCGCTGTTTCGGGGGCGGGCGGATGTGTATGCCAAACGGTGTTACAGTAAGAAGCATGGAAGTAGCTATTACATCCCGGCATGTAAAAACGAATGGGTAAAAGGTCTTTGCGACAGGACGCGCATTAAATGTAAAGATTGCGTTAATAGAGATTTATTACCCTTAACCGAAGAAGTGATCAATGCTCATCTTCGGAATAAAGATGAGTATGGCGCCGGAATTGTCGGTATTTACCCACTTTTGCCGGACGACAGTTGTCTGTTTCTTGCTGTTGATTTTGACGAGGAGAAATGGAAAGAAGATATAGCCACATTCCGCTCTGTATGTAATACATACCATATTCCGGTCGTTATCGAACGATCCCGTTCAGGGAATGGATCTCATGCTTGGCTATTTTTTGAAGAACCTGTCCCGGCAGTGTCTGCCCGAAAATTGGGAAACGCGCTTTTAACAAAGGCGATGGCAGTCAGGCATGAAATACGCTTCACTTCGTATGATCGAATGTTTCCGAATCAGGATTTTATGCCTAAAGGAGGTTTCGGCAACCTGATTGCTTTACCACTGCAAGGCGGAGCCCGTGCAAAAGGGAACAGTGAATTTATTGACCAAAACTTCGAAAGCTATCCAGACCAATGGGCTTATCTGAATTCCATCCGGAAAATAAGTTCGGAAGAAATCGAAGATTTACTTGCCGGACTGTGTGAAGGAAATGGATTGGGCGAACTTGGAAATCCAGAAAGCGATGAAGAAAATACAACCAAACCTTGGGAAAACAGAAAGCCGGAAAGCACTCTCGATAAGAATGATTTTCCTGAACAGTTGACTATTACCGAAGCAAACCGACTGTATATTCACAAAGAAGGAATAAGTCCGCGTGCTCTTAATCGCATCAAACGGTTGGCTGCATTCCAGAATCCGATGTTTTATAAAACGCAAAAGATGAGGATGTCCACGTATGGTATTCCAAGAATCATTTACTCGTTGAATGAAATGGATAAATATATCGGTATTCCAAGAGGTTGTCATTCCGCCCTCATTCGTTTACTCGAAAACGCCAACACAAGGTACATCTTTGATGACAAGCGAAACAATGGGAGTCCGATTAAAGTCTGTTTCAAGGGCACGCTTCGGGATGAACAACAATCAGCGGCAAATGCTCTACTGCAAAACGAGAATGGTATATTATCCGTTCCGACAGCTTTTGGGAAAACGGTTATAGGGGCTTCGCTTATTGCAGACAGAAAATGCAATACCTTAATTTTAGTTCATTTACAAACCTTATGTGACCAATGGAAGAAATCATTGGAGCAATTCCTCGACATAAACGAATCCTTGCCGGAACCGGAAAATAAACGGGGACGGAAAAAGAATCGGTCTGTTATCGGTCAGATAGGCTCGGGCAAGAATACTTCATCCGGCATTATAGATATTGCACTTGTCCAGAGTTTAGTTCATGGGAATGAAGTGGATGACATCGTAAAGAATTATGGTATGGTGATTGTTGATGAATGCCATCACGCTTCTTCACTTAGTTACGAGAAAGTTCTCGGTGAAACAACTGCCCGGTACGTTTATGGATTAACGGCAACACCCAAACGGCAGGACGGACAACATCCGGTTGCTTTTATGCAATGCGGGCCGATACGCTTTAGCGTCAACGCAAAGGAACAAGCTGTCAAACGAAATTTCGAGCATTATGTCATACCATGCTTTACCGGATTTAGAAAGCCCTTGGCAGAAAATGAATCCGATTGGCACATTACGAAAATATATGCGGCTCTGGTAGAAAATGAACTCCGTAACCAACAAATAGCGGTAGACGTGCAAGAAGCTGTAATAAATGGTAGAACTCCAATTATCCTTACTCACCGGAAAGAACATGTCATGCGGTTAGCTGCTATTCTTGAAAACCAAACCAACGCACATATTATCACTCTTGTTGGCGCCAATTCCACGAAAGTAAAAAACAAAATGACGAAATCATTAGCCGCTATTCCGCAAGAAGAAAGACTCATCATAATCGCCACGGGGAAATATATTGGAGAGGGATTTGATTATCCACGCTTGGATACCTTATTTCTTGCTTCTCCGGTTGCATGGAAAGGAACGTTGGCTCAATATGCAGGGCGACTGCACCGGGAGTATCCCGGCAAGCAGGATGTAATCGTTTATGATTACATTGATGTTCATATTCCCGTTTTGGAACGAATGTACCATAAACGGTTAACGGGCTACGCTCAAATAGGATATAAAGCCTTATCTTCAAAGAATGAACCGGATAGAATCAGTATGATTTACGATGGCGATACATTTATATCAGTTATCAGAAACGACTTTGCAGAAGCAAAGAAGAAAATTCTGATAGTAAGCCCATTCATCCGAAAAAAACAACTCGACCGGATACTTGGATGGCTACAAACGCCTTTACTGGCAGGGATTTCAATTGCCGTTGTTACCCGTCCAGTAGAATCATACAGAGAACAGGAACGGACAAGAAAATATGTAGAGAGTCTTCAACCGAAATTGACCATCATACAAAAGCCGGATATCTATCAGAAATTCGTTATTATAGACGACCGCCTCGTTTGGTACGGAAGCATCGGACTTTTTGATTTTGGAAATCCGGACGATACAATTATACGACTGGAATCAAGGGAGTTGGTTGATGAATTGGGGATTTATACGAAAGATTAAAAATGGAGTGCCAAATATGGAGCAGAAGAAGTCCAAGAATGAAAAAAGCTTCCCTGATATGCATCTCCACTTCATGAATGTCAAGGGATGGTTGAGAGGAATCCATCATCATTGTAGCAGAAAAAGACTGCAAGGATACCTACAAAATTATTCATGATCACTTAAAGAATGAAGTCCTCTAATAAGCCAAGTAAGGTCATTGTAAGTCATTAACTTCCAGCGAGTAATTCGCTTAAAAGTGAGTAAAATTCGCGAAGTGGTTTCACTCACTTTTTACTCACTCGACTGCTGTCCTAAACTGTCTTTTATTGTCTGCGGGTAGAATAAAAAAAGTCTGCTAATCTACTGACTAACAGACTTTTTGTCTTCTTTTGGCTTCTCCTGTCTTTTTAGGATTCTACCGTTTTGTGGGCGTTGACGGATTCGAACCGCCGACCCTCTGCTTGTAAGGCAGATGCTCTGAACCAGCTGAGCTAAACGCCCGAAATGTATTGGATTTTGAAACCCTTGTTTTGTCCCTCTCTCTTGTAAGACGGTGCAAAGATATAGCTTAATTTTTTATCTCCAAATTTTTTTAAAGATTTTTTTTTTCGATTATTCATTTATATAATTATAAATGTATTATCTTTGCAGCCTGCTTAAGGCATCAACAATTATGGAGTTTTCGACACTAACTGCAATTTCCCCGATAGACGGACGATACAGAGACAAAGTTGACAATCTTGCCGGATACTTTTCCGAATGGGCGTTAGTACAATATCGTGTTCGCGTAGAGATAGAATATTTCATTTTCCTCTGTGAACAAATCCCACAACTGAAATCCCTTGACGCCGGAAATACAAAGGAAAATCTCCGGAATATCTACCGCAATTTTACTGTTGAGGACGCTGCACGCGTCAAGGAAATTGAAAGCGTAACCAATCATGATGTAAAAGCGGTCGAATATTTTATAAAAGAATATTTCGATACTTTGTCGCTACAGGAATACAAAGAATTCATCCATTTCGGGTTGACGTCTCAGGATATAAATAATACTTCCGTCCCTCTGTCAATAAAGGAAGCGCTGAATGAAGTATATTATCCGGGAATTGAATCCGTAATTGATATACTAAAAAAGTATGCTGAAGAATGGAAAAATATTCCGATGCTGGCAAAGACTCACGGACAACCAGCCTCCCCTACCCGCTTGGGCAAGGAAATCAGGGTATTCGTATATCGTTTGGAACAACAATTAAAACTATTAAGAACGACTCCTGTGTCCGCCAAATTCGGCGGTGCAACCGGCAATTTTAATGCACATAAAGTTGCTTTCCCCCAATACGACTGGCATATGATGGGTAATAAATTTGTCAGAGAGCATCTGGGCCTGGAGCGTGAAGAATGGACGACACAAATATCCAACTATGACAATCTGGCTGCTTTATTCGACGGATTAAGCCGTATAAACACTATATTCATAGATATGTGTCGCGATTTTTGGCAGTATATTTCAATGGAGTATTTCAAACAGAAAATAAAAGCGGGCGAAGTGGGTTCGTCGGCAATGCCGCATAAGGTTAATCCTATTGACTTTGAAAACGCGGAAGGTAATCTTGGCGTCGCCAATGCCGTATTAACGCACCTAAGCGCAAAATTGCCGATATCACGTCAACAAAGAGATCTGACGGATTCAACCGTATTACGTAATGTTGGCGTACCTTTAGCACATATAGAGATCGCATTCAAAAGTATGACAAAAGGACTAAACAAGCTGTTGTTAAACCAAAATGCGATTACAAATGAGCTGAATAATCATTGGGCAGTCGTAGCTGAAGCCATTCAAACGATTCTACGGCGCGAAAACTACCCGAAACCTTATGAAACGCTAAAAGAATTAACTCGTGTTAACGACGACGTTACAGGACAATCAATACATACATTTATTGATTCTTTAAACTTAAGTGAAACAATTAAAAATGAATTAAAAGCGATAACGCCGCTAAACTATGTAGGTATCTAAAAACAAACAAAACAGGTATAATAAATTATTAAAGCAATCGTGAGATTGCCGGTATAAACTCAACAAATTAAAGTAAAGTAAACATGGATTCAATTGAAAAGAAAGACACATCCGCAGAAGACAACGGACAAAACGATGATGCAGGTAAAGTAAGAGGTAAGCGTCTACGCATAAAAGACACGCGTAAAGTAGATTACAATCGTGCTACGCCCGAAAGCCGTCCTTATCAACCTTTGTATGGACAAACAAGACGAGCTTCTCCACAGCGTCCGTATGCATCACAGGATGGAGAAGACAGTGCATATCGCCGTCAGCGTATGGACGATAATAATCAGGAAAACCAATATCAATCCGAAGGCGGAGGCGGATATCAGCGTCGCAGCTACAACCAAAACAATGAACAAGGCGGTTATCAACAAAGAAGTTATGGCAGTCAGGGAGGCGGATATCAGCAACGTAGAAGCTACGACAACAACCAGGAGGGCGGTTACCAGCAACGCAGAAGTTATGACAACAATCAAGGAGGAGGATATCAGCAACGCAGAAGTTATGACAACAACCAAGGAGGCGGATATCAGCAACGCAGAAGCTACGACAACAACCAGGAAGGTGGATACCAGCAACGCAGAAGTTATGATAACAACCAGGAGGGTGGATACCGGCAACGCAGAAGCTACGACAACAACCAGGAGGGTGGATACCAGCAACGCAGAAGTTACGACAACCAGCAGGAAGGCGGATACCAGCAAAAAAGAAATTATAATAATCAGGGTTCCAACAGACAAGGAGGTTACCAACAAAGAGGATATAATCAAGGTGGAGGGTATAACCAAAGAGGTGGATACAACCAGGGCGGATACCAGCAGAGAAGACCCGGGGGCGGATCGAATATGCGAAGACCGCAACAAGGAGGATATAATAGTTTCTCAAAGCCAAGCTCCCCGAGACCGATTAAATATCAAGAAGTTATAACCGACCCTACGGCTCCGATACGTCTGAATAAATATCTGGCAAACGCCGGAGTTTGCTCACGCCGTGAAGCAGATGAGTTCATACAGTCCGGCGTTGTAAAAGTAAACGGAGACGTTGTAACGGAACTCGGAACAAAAATAACACGCGTAGATAAAGTGACATTTCACGATCAACCGGTACAAATAGAAAGCAAAGTATATATTTTGCTGAACAAACCGAAAAACTGCGTAACAACATCCGATGATCCGCAAAACAGGCAAACTGTAATGGATCTGGTTAAAAACGCTTGTCAGGAACGAATTTATCCGGTAGGCCGTCTGGACCGTAATACGACCGGAGTCCTATTGCTCACGAATGATGGTGAAATGGCGGCAAAGCTGACTCATCCGTCATACAAAAAGAAAAAAATCTACCATGTATGGCTCGATCACGAAGTAACTGTAGAAGATATGGAAAAACTGGCCAACGGTATTGAACTGGAAGATGGCGAGATACATGCCGATGCGATAAGTTATGCCAATGAAGAAGACAGAAGCCAGGTCGGTATTGAAATCCATTCAGGTAAAAACAGGATCGTCCGCCGTATGTTTGAAATGCTTGGTTATCATGTAACAAAACTCGACCGGGTATATTTTGCAGGACTGACAAAGAGAAATCTCGGACGTGGAAAATGGCGTTACCTCACAGAACAGGAAGTAAATGCTCTTCGTATGGGAGCTTATGAATAACTGATTTTTTCTACTTAATATTTAATATAATCATGGCAAGAATAAAAATAATAGATATATTGAAAATGGAGACGTACGGCACGAATATAAACGTTAAAGGCTGGGTACGTACGCATAGAGGAAGTAAACAGGTTGCATTTATCGCAATGAACGATGGTTCTACGATAAACAATGTTCAGATTGTTGCTGACGTCAATAATATAGGAGAAGAAATTTTAAAAAATGTAACCACCGGAGCATGTATCAGTGTAACCGGAAAACTTGTTCAATCGCAAGGCAAAGGACAGAATGTTGAGATTCAAGCAACCCGGATAGAAATTCTCGGGACGGCAGATCCTAACGCCTATCCGTTGCAAAAGAAAGGACATTCGATAGAATTTCTGCGTGAAATTGCACACCTGCGTCCGCGTACAAACACATTCGGAGCCATATTCCGCATACGCCACAACATGGCGTATGCGATTCATCGTTTTTTCCATGACCACGGATTTTTCTATTTTCATGCGCCGATTATCACAGCATCCGATTGCGAAGGGGCCGGACAGATGTTTCAGGTGACAACCATGAACCTTTACGACTTGAAAAAAGATGACCAGGGTACAATCTTATATGATGATGACTTTTTCGGCAAACAAGCCAGCCTGACCGTATCAGGACAGTTGGAGGGCGAGTTGGCAGCGATGGGACTGGGAGCAATTTACACATTCGGTCCTACATTCCGTGCGGAAAACTCAAATACGCCACGCCATCTGGCTGAATTCTGGATGATTGAGCCGGAGGTCGCATTCAACGAGATAAAGGAAAACATGGACCTCGCCGAAGAATTCATCAAATACTGCGTGCAATGGGCGCTGGACAATTGCCATGACGATATACAATTCCTGAATGATATGTTCGACAAAGAACTGATTGGTCGCCTGGAAGGGGTGTTGAAAGATGATTTTGTTCGCCTGTCGTATACGGAAGGTATCAAAATCCTGGAAGAAGTTGTAGCCAAAGGGCATAAATTTGAATTCCCGATATACTGGGGAGTAGATCTTGCATCCGAACACGAACGTTATCTTGTTGAAAGTCATTTTAAACGTCCGGTTATTTTAACAGACTACCCGAAAGAAATAAAAGCGTTTTACATGAAGCTAAATGACGATGGCAAAACTGTACGCGCGATGGACATTTTGTTCCCGAAGATCGGTGAAATAATTGGCGGTTCGGAACGTGAAGCTGATTATGACAAACTTCTGACTCGCATCAAAGAGATGAATGTTCCGATGAAAGATATGTGGTGGTATCTTGATACCCGCAAATTCGGAACATGTCCGCATGCAGGATTCGGATTGGGTTTTGAACGATTGCTCCTGTTTGTTACAGGCATGGCCAATATCCGCGATGTGATACCATTTCCTCGGACGCCGAATAACGCAGAATTTTAAAAGACAAAAGACGATATAAAAGTTATCAATATTTTATGAGTTCCATGCAGCTTTAATATAAAAATAACTAACAGACCAAAAAAAAGTTTTTTTTATTGCCGAATGAAAAATTTTTACTACTTTTGCAAAAGTCGCAATTGTGACTTGAGTGTGTGATTTGTATTTATAATAATTAATGAATTTTCGTATGAAGAAAGTAATGATTTGGGGAATGCTATTGTTTTTTCTCCTATGTACTGCAGGATGCAGTAAAGAGAATGACGATAAAGAGAATGAAGATCCGAAAGAAGCAGATATTCAGGTCGGAGATCCTATACCGAATTTCTCGGTTGATTTAAAAAGTGGCGAAAAAGTTACGAACCAGTCTTTAAAAGGAAAAATATCCGTCATTTATTTTTTCTCGATAACGTGTCCGGACTGCAAAGAGCAATTTCCGATAATTGAACGTGTCTATAATGAATATAAAGAAAATTCTTATTTTACCCTGGTGGGAATAAGTCGGGCGGAGGGCGCATCCGTTGTAGACAAATTCTTTGAGGAAAACAACTATACGCTCCCCTATTCAGCACAGGAAACAAGGGATGTCTATAGCCTTTTCGCTCCGAAAATAGTACCGCGCATTTATATATCGGACGCCGATGGTATTGTGAAAAATATATTTCTAGATGATCCCATTGCCAGCTACGAAGACCTGATAAAAATATTAGACGCCCTTCTGGAAGAACTCTGCTGCAAGGCTTAATATTCTCGGAATCGTATTCTACAGCTAATCATGGAAGTAAAGAGGCAATGCATTGTGTCTCGATTTTACATAATTTACAGGATTTACATATTCTGTTAATTCTGAAATTCTGTTAATATTTCGCTTTCAACAAAATATTAGATCAAAACAATTGCAGCCAAAAAAGAGGACCTCCTTACATATCAGGAAGTCCTCTTTATATTTTCTAAATTACCGTACAGAATCAAGAGTTGACTCTCTTTTCTTTGATACGCGCTTTCTTACCTGTAAGTTGACGTAAATAATAAAGTTTTGTACGACGAACCTTACCCCTCTTATTCACAACTATGCTTTCAATAAATGGCGACTCGATCGGGAAAATCCTTTCTACGCCAACGTTTTCGGAAACTTTACGTACTGTAAAACGTTTTTTTGTACCATGACCCGAAATACGTATTACAACGCCGCGATATTGCTGGATACGCTCTTTGTTTCCCTCTTTAATACGATATGATACCGTAATCGTGTCGCCACTGTTAAATGCAGGATGCTCCTTTTGAGTAGCGAATGCCTCTTCTGCAACTTTAATTAAATCCATTGTTTTATAGCTCTTTATATGTTTAAATTCTAACAAAACGCAACATAACGGGTCTCACTTTTCCCGACAGCGATTACGTAAAGCGGATGCAAAGGTAGCAAAATTCCGGAATAAACAAGGGTAAACTTGTATTTTTTTCTTAATCATTCGCAAATCTTTCTGTCATCCGGGAAAAAAAAATTATATTTGCGCTGAATTTCAATCTATGAATCATGGTAAAAAAACAGATTATCATCATATTATCTCTCCTGTTATCATCTATTGCGACAAAGGCGCAAATCACCCCAAATCTGTACTCTTCCGTAGATGAAGATGCAATGTATCACTGGGTAGATTCCGTCTTTGACGGCATGAGTGAAGAAGAATGTATCGGCCAGCTTTTTATGATTATAGCTGATCCTGCGACGGACGCAAGAAATATTGCCGGACTTGTTCGTCTGGTAAACGAACAAAAAATCGGAGGCGTCTTATTCCAGAAAGGAGATCCCGAATCGCAGGTAAAAGTTACCAACAGATTACAAGGGGAAGCCCGTATCCCCTTACTGATTGCCCTGGATGGAGAATGGGGGTTATCCATGCGACTGAGCGGCACAACGCGCTTTCCTAAAAATATGATGCTTGGCGCCATATCCGATCTTGACCTGATCGAACAGTATGGCGAAGAAGTCGGACGTCAGTGTCGTGAAATGGGCATACATATTAATTTTGCGCCCACTATCGACGTAAACAGCAACATAAAAAACCCGGTTATAGGCATACGCTCTTTCGGCGAAGATCCCGGAGATGTAGCCCGTAGAGCGATTGTCTACGCCCGGGGACTTGAAAAAGCCGGTATCATGGCTGTCGCCAAACATTTTCCCGGACATGGCGACACAAAAAACGATTCTCACCATCAGTTACCGGTTATTAATCATGACGTCGAACGGCTCAAAGAAGTCGAATTATATCCATTCAACAGATATATCAAAAGCGGTTTTGACGGGATTATGGTAGCTCATCTGGACATTCCCGCTTTAGGGACTAACGGCCGTCCCGGTTCATTTTCACGCGAAGTCGTAACAGGGCTACTGCGCGATCAAATGGGTTTCCGTGGGCTATGCTTCACCGACGGACTGGCAATGAAAGGAGCCATCGCCCGGAATAATGAAAGTATTTGTGTTCTTGCCTTGAAAGCAGGCAATGATATACTTGTAGGTCCGGTAAATCCGGAAAAAGAATTCGAGGCCGTTAAGCGGGCCGTTAAAAGAAAAGAACTCAGCATGTCCGATCTTAACAGAAGATGTCGTAAAATTCTATGCTACAAATACATTGCAGGACTCGACAATTTTAATCCGATAGCAACAAACAACTTGAACGAAAGACTTAATACCCCGCATGCGGAATGGCTCAATGCCAAACTAAATGCCGAAGCCATTACCATCGTGAAGAATAACAAAGATATACTTCCGCTGAAACAATTGAATAAAAAACGTATTGCCGCCGTCTCTATGGGAAGCAGAAAGGATAATGACTTTCATACTATGCTGAAAAAATACGGCGATGTCGATTGCTACAATATCGCCGGTAGCGCCGACTACAACGACAAAAAAAATATCTATGACAAATTGAAGAACTATGACGTCATTATACGCAGTATACATAACGCAAAGACGGAAGACAGCCGGGATTTACAAAATACCGCATCCGGAAAAGAATTGATTGACGTATTTTTCACAGTACCCTACATCTGTTCAGACTTCAGCGCTTCGGCGACAAATGCACAAGCTATCGTAATAGCTTACGAGTCTACTCCGCAGGCTGAAAACTACGCTGCTCAGGTTATCTTCGGAGGCGTACCGGCAAAAGGTTCGCTACCGGTTAGCGTACCGAATATGTTTACTGTCGGCACAGGCGTCCACACCGAAAAAACAAGATTAGGATATCATGAGCCGGAAGAAGTCAGGATCAATCCATCTAAGCTAAAGGTTATTGACACGATAGCTCTTGAAGGGCTCGATAAGGAAGCATATCCCGGATGCAGGATCATTGTGGCAAAAGATGGAATGATCGTATATAACAAATCATTCGGATATTACGATTATTCAAAGAAAAAAGAAGTTTCCGTAAATACGGTATACGATCTTGCATCCGTTTCCAAAGCGACGGGAACGCTTCTTGCCTTGATGAAATCATACGATGACGGAAATTACCAACTGACAAACAAGGTTTCCGATTTTGTAACAGAGCTAAAAGGCAGCGATAAAAAAGACGTCGTCATCAGAGATCTGCTTTATCACCAGTCCGGCCTGCCATCAACGATTGCTTTTTACGAAAAAGCAATTGACAAAAACAGCTACAGCGGTTCGCTATACAGCGGCAAAAAGGATAATAACCATCCTTTACAGTTCGACTCGCGTACCTATGTGAACACAAACTTCAAATACAACCCCAATATTGTATCCGGAAGCAGGAAGGATGGATTCGGAACAGAAGTAGCACGTAATTTATATGTAAGCGACGCATTTGTAAAAGACAGTATCATTTCCGGAATAGCGAACGCCAGAATGGGTACAAGCGACAAATACAACTACAGTTGTATCAATTTTATTCTGCTTCAGAAAATGGTGGAAAAACAGGAGAATAAACAAATGGATAGATTATTGGATGAATATTTCTTCAAACGTATCGGAGCTTCTACCACGACCTATAATCCGCTGCGCAAGATAGATTCTATCCACATTGCTCCATCGGAAAAAGATCAGTTCTTACGCCATCAGGTAATACGCGGATATGTACACGATGAAGCGGCGGCGTTTGCAGGCGGCGTGTCCGGTAATGCCGGACTTTTTTCCGGTGCGGAAGATCTGGCCAAAATAGCGCAGTTATACCTGAATAACGGAATCTATGGCGAAGAAAGATATATTTCCACAAAAACATGTAAATTATTTACCGGAAGCAAATCTCCGATAAGTCGCCGGGGGCTGGGTTTTGACAAACCGGATACTAAAAATCCTACCAAATCGCCCTGTGGTCTCCTTACGCCGCAATCTGTTTACGGGCATACGGGATTTACAGGTACATGTTTCTGGATAGACCCGACGAACAATATGTTTTTCATCTTTCTATGCAACCGAACTTTCCCTTCACGAACAAATACCAAACTCTTTTCACTGGATATCAGAACCCGCATACAGGATACGATTTACAAAGCATTGGAATAGTTTTATCCAATAAAAAACAGACAAACGGAAAAATTTCCGTTTCGCAATGACAAAGTAAAAAAGGCGCATAATCATACACGCCTTTTTTACTTTGTTGAGCGTCAATTATTATTCAAATCTCTTATTAAGATATATATGCGCAAGAAAACCTGCTATGATTGCGCCTAATCCAACAGCCAGAACTATATTACTGCGCATATCCGTAAAAGCAGGAATAGCCAGTACTCCTACGCCTATTAGAAGAATAATAATCCCCAGGCTCTTCATTAATGTGTTCATCGTATTAATCTTTTAAATTTGTTTTCCTATTTCTGGTACAAATAAAACAATAATAAACCGATTTGAAAAATTTTTTAAGGAAAAAATGATAAAGAAATTCATTTTTCCTTTTATTTTTGCAATATTTTAAACAATATGTTACGTATCCTGTATAAAATATATTTCCGGATTATTGCAATCCCGATCTTTGCCATGGCAACAATATTAACGGCAACAATTGTTATTATTGGTTGCTTACTGGGTGGAGAACGTTTTTTTTCATACTATCCCGGAATGGTTTGGGCGCGTTTCGCATGTATGCTGACCCTATGCCCTGTTAAAATTAAAGGCAGAGAACATATTCAAAAAGGTAAATCATATGTTTTTATATCAAACCATCAGGGAGCTTATGATATATTTCTTATTTACGGATATCTGGGAGTACCCATCAAATGGATGATGAAAAAAGGACTCGCGAAAATACCGTTTGTCGGGTTTGCATGTCGTATGGCCGGATTCATCTTTGTCGATACCTCCACGGCCAGGAGCGCACAAAAAAGCGTACTGGAAGCGGAACGTAAACTTAAACACGGACGCTCGCTGATAGTTTTTCCGGAAGGCGCGCGCACGCCGGACGGACATTTAGGTCGCTTCAAAAAAGGCGCCTATCAAATAGCCCTGGATCAACAGCTCCCTATCGTACCGATAACCCTGAACGGCCCGTACAAAGTCATGCCTGTTGGTTCCGGGAACGTTCGCCCACACCGTATGGAGATGATTATACATCCTCCGGTGACGCCTCGTCAAAAAGGAAATGGCGACAAAGAATTACTGCAGGAACTTGTTGATACCACCATACAGACTATTTATTCCGACCTTTGGGATGAATTTAAATAATTTTTTATTTTTTTCTTTCTGAAAAGATTGTTTATCAAAAATAAATCCGTTTCTTTGCAGGGTATTATTTATTTTTTAATTTTTATTTTATGAACATTTACGTAGGAAACTTGAACTATCGCGTTCGAGAAAATGATTTGAAATCTGTGATGGAACAATTCGGTGCAGTCGACTCTGTCAAAGTAGTCAAAGACCGTGAAACCGGTCGTTCAAAAGGCTTTGCATTCGTTGAAATGCAAAATGATAATGACGCAAAAAGAGCCATCGAAGAATTGAATGAAAAAGAATTTGAAGGTCGTCAAATGGTGGTTAAGGAAGCTTTACCAAGAACGTAATTATATTTTTTATTCAATAATTTGTAAACTTCTGCTTATCTTTGAGCAGAAGTTTTTTTTTGCCGTGCGCGCACTGGATGTATCTGTTATTGACGAGTTGCCTCCCGGACGTAAACCGATCAAGAAAGTAATGAAAAAAATCGGTACGTTACCCGATAACTTTTAAAGCGTCTTCTTTCGGAGTTCGAAGTCGCGGCCTAAATATTTTTCACGGACAATCTCATTGGCGGCCAGATCTTCCGCTGATCCCTGAAATAACACTTTCCCTTCAAACAAAAGATAAGCCCGGTCGGTAATGCTTAATGTTTCATGCACATTATGGTCGGTGATGAGAATCCCGATGTTTTTATGTTTGAGACGACCGACAATAGCCTGTATATCCTGTACAGCTATGGGATCGACGCCTGCAAACGGTTCGTCAAGCATGATGAATTTCGGATCTATGGCAAGACAACGGGCAATCTCTGCCCGCCGACGCTCGCCGCCGGAAAGACGGTCGCCCGGATTTTTCCGAACCTTATGAAGGCCAAACTCTTCAATAAGGCTTTCCATCTTCTCCCGTTGATAATCCTTTGGTTTATCCGTCATTTCAAGAACGGCCCTGATATTGTCCTCCACTGTCATTTTCCGGAAAACGGAAGCCTCCTGCGCCAAATACCCGATACCCTGCCGCGCACGCTTATAAACCGGATAATCGGTAATTTCCAGATCATTCAGGAAGATCTTACCATTATTTGGAGTAACAAGACCGACGGTCATATAAAAGGTGGTTGTCTTACCCGCGCCGTTAGGCCCGAGCAATCCGACAATTTCTCCCTGCTTAACATTGACCGACACATGATTGACTACCGTACGATTACGGTACTTCTTAACCAGGTCTTCCGTACGAAGAATCATCTGCTTTTCTCCCATAGTTTCCATATATAAGGGACAAAGGTAGCGAAAATTGAGCGCAATACAAAATAAGTAACACTTATTTTATTGCTTCCTTTCAGAGAACAACACATTTTAGTAAGGGATGGCGCCGAACGAAGCTGCCCTCGACGGAGTGAAAGATAACATTTTTTTCAAACATTCCTTTTGTTTATTTAAAAGAATACATTACTTTTATGGCCTGAAAAAGACGATTAATCACCCAAATCATACAACAACATGAAAGACAGAAAATTACGCATGGGCATTATAGGCGGCGGACGTAATGGTTTTATCGGAGAAGTTCACATACGCGCAGCGATCATGGAAAATCAGATCGAATTAGTTTGCGGTTGTTTCAGCAGAAATTATGAAGTATCGATAGAATCCGGACGTTCTTACTATCTGCCGGATAACCGTATATACAGAACATACCGGGAAATGTTTGAACAGGAAGCGCTCCTGCCGGATAGTGAACGGATGGATTTCGTGGCCATTGCGACGCCCAATAATTTTCATTACGAACCGGCAGCAATGGCGTTAGACCTGGGGTATGACGTAGTGTTGGATAAACCGATGACTTTCTCGCTTGAGGAAGCAAAAATGTTGCGGGAGAAAGTCGAAAAGAGCGGAAAAACACTCGCCCTCACGCATGTATACGCCGGCTATCCTGCCGTAAAAGAAGCAAAAGTACGCGTAGCGCGGGGTGATTTGGGAACAATACGCCGCGTATTCGTCGAATACGCCCAGGGATGGTTAGCGCAGCGAATCGAACTTCAGAGCGGAAACAACGCGGGATGGCGTACCGATCCGAAACAATCGGGAAAAGGCGGATGCGTCGGCGATATCGGCGTTCATGCGTGGCATTTAAGCGAATACGTTACAGGACTAAAAGTAACCGAACTTTGTGCGGAACTGAAAACATTCGTTCCCGGACGTCCGATTGACGATGACGCCGCGGCATTTCTGCATTTTGAAAATGGAGTAACAGGTGTTTTGCAAGCTACACAAATAGCTACGGGAGAAGAAAATAATATCCGCATCCGAATATACGGAGATAAGGGCGGACTCGAATGGCGGCAGATGGAACCGAATACTTTATATGTAAAATGGACAGATAGAGCTACGGAAGAAATAAGGATTGGAAACGGTTATAAATATCTCAGCAACCTTGCAAAACGGAACATCCGCGTTCCGGGAGGACATCCGGAGGGATTTATTGAAGCTTTTGCCAATATATACCGGAATTTTGCTTTGACAGTCAAAACGCTTGCCGCCGGTGAAATACCTTCTGCCGAATGTATGGATTTTCCAACTGTATACGACGGGGTACGTGGTATGCAATTTATTGAAACGATGATAGCTTCCGGTTACAGTAACGATCAAAAGTGGATAAAATGGATCGATTAAGAAGAAAAAGATACGAAAAGAAAAAAGGAAAGAAAAAACGGATATTTCTCGTCGGCTTAATCATTGGCTTTGCCATATTCATATCAGCATATCAGGTTTCCGTATATTACTCAAGCGACGAATCATGTATGAAATGCCATGTCCACCCTCATACCGAGGAAAGCTGGAAACTGTCGGTTCATGTCAATAGTAAAAGCGGAGTCGTCACGCATTGCGTAGACTGTCATTTGCCTCCTAAAAACCAGACATGGAATCATTATTCAGCAAAAATAAAACTCGGCGTCAAAGACGTATGGGGTTATCTGACCAAAGACAGCGCGGATTTTAACTGGGACATGAAATCAGAACCGGAACATGCGGTAAAATACATCCCCAACGAATCCTGTAAAGAATGCCATAAAAACCTGTTCCCATCAAGAATAACCGATGACGGGATAACCGCCCATTTATATTATGAAGAAAATGAAAAAAAACTGGATTTACAATGCATAAGCTGCCATCTGGACGCCGGACATTATAATCCGAATTACAAACACAGCCAGATGACAGGTATACCCGGGACAGGCGGCAGTATTACTTCCGGACCGGTATTCGAATCAGCGACAACCGTTACATCTTTCACAAATTATACGGAACAAATACCCGGTACTACCGTTTCATTTAATATGATAGCGATCCATGGCGGTACATTCCGTATGGGAAGCGATAAAAAAGAAGCTTTCCATAAAGAAGATGAATGGCCCGTACGCAACGTAAACGTAAGTCCGTTTTTCATGGCAGAAATAGAAGTTACATGGGACCAATACTGGGCATTTTATTCCTATACGATGAGCGAAGGGCGTACGCCGCCGGAAACGGTCTTTGCCAACAACAGCCGCCCGGATGTAGACGCCATAACCGGTCCCACTCCGCCATTCGGCTTCCCTGATCAGGGATGGGGCAGCGGGTCGCGTCCGGCTATCACGATGACGCATTATGCAGCGGAAACATTCTGCCAGTGGCTGTCGCTCAAAACCGGTAAAAAATATCGCCTTCCGACAGAGGCGGAATGGGAATATGCCGCACGCGGAGGAACGGAAACGCCCTATTTCTTCGACGGGAAGCCGGGCGATTATTCCGACAAAGGTTTTATGCGCAAGTTTTTCAGCGCCAGGACGGAGGTCATAAGCGATTACGTCATCTA
>JAIROL010000075.1 GCA_031257565.1 Tannerella sp.
ACGCCATTGAACGGGTCTGGGAACAGACGCTGGGACAGCCCTGGTTAGTGAATGCTGTTGCCCGCGAAGCGACGGTGAAAATCCTGCAGTCGGATTTCACAAAACCCGTTACGGCGGAACTGGTGCACGAGGCCATTCAGAACATCATCCTCGACCGCCCGACGCATATCGACAGTTTGCTTGAGCGATTGAAAGAAGAACGGGTACGCCGGATCATCGAGCCGGTGATTCTTGGCGAAGGGTTTATCAACAGGGATTCCGACGATTTTCGTTATACGCGGGAATTAGGGTTGATTCGTGTGGATCATTCGGTAGTAGAACCCGCCAACCCGATTTATGCCGAAGCGATTATTCGCAAACTGTCTTCCAATATGCAGGAAGAATTGCAAAATCCGAAGTACCCCTACCGGCTGCCCCGCTACCTGAAAGACGGGCGCATCGACATGGACTTCCTGATGCGCGACTTCCAGCAGTTCCGGCACGCCAACAGCGACATTTGGCTGGACAAGTTCAACGAATACCCGGAAGCGGCGCCTCATTTAGTGATGATGGCTTTCCTGCAGCGGGTGGTGAACGGCGGAGGACAGATTATCCGCGAAATGGCGTCGGGAACAGGCCGCCTCGACCTCTGCCTGATATACGAAAACCGAAAGTACCCGATCGAACTGAAGATACGCTACGGCGACAAATACCTCGAAGAAGGCCTTGAACAAACCGCACGCTACATGGATTTGCACTGCTGCAACGAGGGATGGATGGTGGTTTTCGACCGCCGCACGACCGTCCGGTGGGAAGATAAACTCTACTTTAAGAAAGAAACGGCGGACGGGAAAACGGTTACGGTAGTAGGCGTTTAGGAAATTAAAATACATTATCAACATTTTCACACTCATTCATAATGTTTTTTCATTTCTAAACAGTATCTTTGCACCCGCTTAATTATTTAACGTTTAATACGGACCCGTTATGAAACAAGCGCTAACAGCGAGGTGTGCGATAATCAAAAACGCCTGTTTCTTATGAACTTTGGGGCATAACAGACTTTGGGGCATAACAGACTGCATGCAATATGAAACTATATATACGTTTATTCATTACTTTTATCCTGTTTATTGTAAATATTGGTTATACACAGGGACAAAAACAAACAAGACTACCTTCGTTTGAAGAATATATCCATAAATACAAGGATCTGGCTATCCGGCAGCAAAAAGAATATAAAATACCGGCAAGTATCACACTGGCGCAAGGTCTTTTGGAATCAGGGGCCGGTAACAGTCGCCTTGCACGCAAAGGAAATAATCATTTTGGCATAAAATGCAAGGATGAATGGCGTGGCGGACGCATATACCATGACGACGACGAAAAAGACGAATGCTTCCGTACATATAAAACCGTAGAAGAATCATATACCGATCATTCATTATTTCTCTCCAAAAGAAAATATTATGTTTCCTTGTTCGAACTTGACATATATGATTATAAAAGATGGGCGCACGGCTTACAAAAATGCGGCTATGCAACGGACAAATCATACGGGGAAAAACTGGTACGATTAATCGAAACATACGAATTGCATAAATACGACAAAACGAAAGGAATCGAAAAGAGAACTATCCGCGACGATATATACGAAATAAAACTGAATATACCGGAATACAATAAAAATCATTCGGAAATTACAAACCGGAGGCGCAGAATACATGAAACCAACGGTATTCATTATATAACGGCGCGCGCTGACGACTCTTATGAAATCATTGCATACGACGCCGGTATGAAGTTAAAAAGATTACTTAAATATAACGAAGTAACAAAAGAACATAAACTCAAAAGCGAGGATATCGTTTATTTGCAGAGAAAGAAAAAACAAGCAAGCAAAGGATGCAGTACGCATATCGTTAAGGAAGGAGAATCGCTATACGCTATATCCCAGTTATACGGCATGAAATTAAAATCCATATATAAATTGAATAAGCTGAAATATGACTATACTCCAAAACCGGGAGATATACTGAAAGTACGTAGATAAAAAAATCAACAGAACGAAATGAGTAACCAAAGATATAATCTGCGTGGTGTAAGCGCTTCGAAAGAAGATGTGCACAATGCCATAAAAAACATTGACAAAGGGCTTTATCCTAAGGCTTTTTGTAAAATAATCCCCGATATTCTGGGGGGCGATCCGCATTATTGTAATATCATGCATGCAGACGGCGCCGGCACAAAATCATCGTTAGCTTATGTATATTGGCGGGAAACCGGCGACTTATCCGTATGGAAAGGTATCGCACAGGATGCTCTGATTATGAATATTGATGATCTTCTATGCGTAGGCGCAACAGATAATATACTCGTTTCAAGTACGATCGGCCGTAACAAACTACTTATCCCCGGCGAGGTGATCTCTGCGATCATAAATGGTACCGACGAACTGCTATCCGAATTACGCGATATGGGAATCGGCGTATACGCTACCGGTGGAGAAACGGCTGATGTGGGCGATCTGGTCAGAACCATTATTGTCGACAGCGTCGTAACCTGCCGCATGAAACGCAGCGACGTCGTTAATAACGCCGGAATACGGGCCGGAGATGTAATTGTCGGATTAGCGTCATTCGGACAAGCGACCTACGAAAAGGAATACAATGGAGGTATGGGCAGCAATGGACTCACTTCTGCCAGACACGACGTTTTTGCGAAATACATTGCAGAAAGATATCCTGAAAGTTTTGACGCGGCAGTACCCGGAGAACTGGTCTATTCCGGCAGGCTTAAACTTGCCGACAAGGTTGAAGGATCGCCTGTTGACGCCGGTAAGCTGGTATTATCCCCCACCCGCACATACGCGCCGGTTGTAAAGAAAATATTGGAACATCTGCGGAATGATATTCATGGGATGATACATTGTTCAGGAGGAGCTCAAACTAAAATACTGCATTTTGTCGATAATCTCCGCATCATTAAGAATAATATGTTTCCCGTCCCGCCGTTATTCGGAACCATTCAGGAACAAAGCGGCGCTGACTGGTCCGAGATGTATAAGGTGTTCAACATGGGACATCGCCTCGAAATCTACCTTGACGAAAAACACGCCAATGATGTAATCAAAATAAGTAAATCGTTCAATATTGACGCCCGGATTGTAGGACATATAGAAGTATGCGATAAAAAAGAGCTTATCATAAACAGTGAATTTGGAAAATTTTATTACCATTAATGAAGTATGTCCGATAATAGTATACTACAAAAACTTGATGGCCTGGTCGGACGTTTTGACGAAGTATCAACTCTGATCACAGACCCTTCCGTCATTGCCGACCAAAAACGATATGTCCGGCTGACGAAAGAATATAAAGAGCTGGAGCGACTGGTCTCTGCGCGTAAAAAATATATACAAACGTTGGGAAATATAGAAGAAGCAAAAGATATTCTATCCGGCGAACAGGATATAGAAATGCGGAAACTGGCAAGCGAAGAACTGGATAAAAGTCAGCAAAACTTACCTGAAATCGAAGAAGAAATAAAATTGTTGCTGATTCCCGTAGATCCGGAAGACGGCAAAAACGCCATTGTCGAAATACGCGGAGGCGCCGGCGGCGATGAAGCGGCAATATTTGCAGGAGACTTATTCCGCATGTATTCGAAGTATTGTGAAATAAAGGGCTGGAGTCTTAGCATTTCAAGCTGTAACGAAGGTACATCCGGCGGATTCAAGGAAATAATTTTTACAGTTACGGGAGATCATGTTTACGGCACGCTGAAATATGAATCCGGCGTGCATCGCGTACAACGCGTACCGCAAACGGAAACGCAGGGACGCGTACATACATCTGCAGCTACTGTAGCTATACTTCCTGAAGCAGACGAATTTGACGTGGAAATAAACGAAGGAGAAATAAAATGGGATACTTTCCGGTCAAGCGGCGCCGGCGGACAAAATGTAAATAAAGTAGAATCCGGCGTAAGACTACGTTATGTATGGAAAAATCCCAATACCGGCGTTGCCGAAGAAATTCTTATCGAATGTACGGAAACGCGGGATCAACCTAAAAATAAAGAGCGGGCATTAAGCCGCCTGCGTTCGTTCATATACGACAAGGAACGCCGGAAATATATTGACGATATAGCTTTAAAACGAAAAACGATGGTATCAACGGGAGATCGCTCTGCAAAAATACGCACATATAACTACCCGCAGGGACGTATCACAGACCACCGCATAAACTATACCATATACAATCTTTCCGCATTCATGAACGGCGACATCCAAAATTGTATAGACCATCTGATCGTTGCCGAAAATGCAGAAAGAATAAAAGAAAGCGAACTTTGATTTAAAACTTTGCACTTAACTAAAATGAACAAAAAAGAACTTTTTGAAAACATTAAACATAAAAAATCCTTTTTATGCGTAGGATTAGACACGGATATAACCAAAATACCCAGGCATCTACAAAAAGAAGACGATCCCATTTATACATTCAATAAAGCTATTATCGACGCAACTGCCGAATTTTGTATTGCATACAAACCGAACCTGGCGTTTTACGAATGCGGAGGCTACAACGGATGGATATCTCTGAACAAAACAATCGAATATATAAAAAACAACTATCCGGATCAGTTTATTATAGCCGACGCAAAACGCGGAGATATAGGTAATACTTCCACGATGTATGCACAAACATTTTTTGAAGAGATGGACGTTCATTCGCTTACCGTAGCGCCATACATGGGCGAAGACAGCGTCGCTCCGTTTTTGCGCTATGAGGGAAAATGGGTAATCCTGCTTGCTCTTACGTCAAACAAGGGTTCCAATGATTTCCAATCGACGGAAGACAAACAGGGAGAACGTCTGTTTGAAAAAGTCCTCCGCATTTCCCAAAAGTGGGGTAATGATGAAAATATGATGTATGTTGTCGGCGCCACGCAAGGAAAAATGTTTGAAGATATACGTCGCATAGCGCCAAACCATTTCCTGCTCGTCCCGGGTATCGGAGCGCAAGGAGGCTCGTTGGAAGAAGTTTGCCGTTATGGAATGAATGATATGTGCGGACTTATAGTCAACTCATCGCGCGCCATCTTATATGCCGACAATACGGTTGAATTCGCCATAAAAGCCAAAAAATCAGCATCTTTAATTCAGAAAGAAATGGAACTTTTTCTGTTGAAGAAAGGGGTTATTTAGTCAAATAAAATAATTATTTATACATAATTCGCAGCATATTTATTTTTTTGCTAACTTTGTAGGCTAAAATATTTGTAAAAGCAGAAGTAACCGCAAGCTTATTGTCGTTATTTTGCTATTTTTAATTTAAATCAACAGAATAAGGATGGAGTTTACGGCTCAACAGATTGCTGATTTTTTAAAAGGAAATGTAGTAGGAGATCCGGCTGCTAAAGTAAATAATTTTTCCAAAATCGAAGAAGGAACACCCGGAACAATCACATTCCTGTCCAACCGGAAATATGAGCGCTTCATATACAAAACAAAAGCCAGTATCGTATTGGTAAATGAAGACTTCATCCCTGCGGCGTCAATAGAATCCACGCTGATAAAAGTTTCCAATGCATATACGTCGCTGGCAAAACTACTTGATCTGGTAGAGCAATCTAAAACAAAAAAAAGCGGTATAGACTCTTCTGCATTCATATCGATAACGGCGTCCGTCAGTAAAAACTGCTATATCGGGTCCTTTGCATACATAGGCGAAAACTCGGAAATAAGGAACGGATGCATGATATATCCTCATGTATACATTGGAGATAACGTTAAGATCGGCGACAATACGATTCTTTATCCTCATTCGGTAATCTACGATGGTTGCTCCATCGGTAAAAACTGTATTATTCATGCCGGCGCCGTCGTCGGATCCGACGGATTTGGCTTTGCCCCGGAAAACGGAGAATACAAAAAAATTGCACAGTTAGGCAATGTCATCGTCGAAGACGATGTGGAAATAGGCGCAAATACGACTATCGACCGTGCCGTAATAGGTTCTACGACTATTCACAAAGGCGTAAAATTAGATAATCTGATACAAATAGCGCACAATGTTGAAATCGGCAAAAATACGGCCATGGCCGCGCAGGTAGGTATTGCAGGATCAACTAAAGTAGGAGCAAACTGCGTATTTGGCGGACAAGTCGGATTAGGCGGCCATATCAATATAGGAGATAATACGCAAGTGGGAGCGCAATCGGGGATCATAAGTAATGTCAAAGAAGGATCCCGGATTATGGGAACGCTGGCAATACCGGTAAAAAAATTCATGCGTTCCAGTATACTTATTGCAGAACTACCGGATATATATAAAACGATTATCAGATTAGAGAAAGAAATTGAAGAGTTGAAAAAGAATAAACAATAAAAGAGAATGGAGAAACAAAAAACGTTAGCATCCGAATTTTCACTAAGCGGAAAAGGGCTTCATACCGGTTTGAACATAAATAGCACATTTAGACCAGCCCCTGAAAATCACGGATACAAAATAAAACGTATTGATCTCGAAGAACAACCCATCATTGAAGTTTTAGCTGAAAATGTAACAAATACGCAAAGAGGAACCGTCTTATCGAAAGGAGACGTAAAAGTTAGTACGGTAGAACATGCTCTTGCCGCTTTATATGCACGGGGAATCGATAACTGCCTCATCGAAGTGGACGCTCCGGAAATACCTATTCTTGACGGCAGCGCACGATTCTTCTCCGAATGTATAGAAAAAGCGGGAGTTATCGAACAAAAAGCGCCGAAAGATTATTATATCGTGCGCCACAAAATAGAAGTCAAGGATGAAAAAACCGGTTCATCACTCATTATTCTTCCATATGACAAATTCAGTATTAACGTGCTTATTGAATTTGATTCTCCTGTTTTACCCAATCAGTATGCCTCGCTTACAAATATTAATGAGTTTCCTGAAAAAATATCAGCATCGCGTACATTTGTATTTCTCCGAGAAATAGAAACGCTGCTACAGAATAACCTTATAAAAGGCGGCGATCTGGATAATGCCATTGTCATCTATGATCAGAAGATGGAACAGAGTGAAATGGACCGTATTGCCGACATACTGAAGCTTCCTCATATAAACGTAAAAGAATTTGGTTATGTCAACGATAAACCATTGGTTTTCCCCAATGAACCGGCGCGACACAAACTAATAGATGTTATAGGGGATATTGCCCTCATCGGAAAGCCGATCAAAGGACACATTATCGCAACCCGTCCGGGACATAAAATAAACAACCAGTTGGCCCGTTTAATACGTAAAGATATAAAATCAAACGATGTGCAGGCTCCGATATACGACGCAACCGAAGCCCCTGCCATGGACGTCAATCGCATACGAGAACTTCTGCCGCACCGGTATCCGTTCTTGCTGGTAGATAAAATCGTAGAGATAGGAGGAGATTATATCATAGGAATAAAAAATGTTACTGTTAACGAACCATTCTTTCAGGGACATTTTCCGCAGGAACCTGTTATGCCGGGAGTTTTACTGGTTGAAGCAATGGCGCAAACGGGCGGTTTACTTGTATTGAACTCCGTTGATGAACCGGAACGTTATTCGACCTATTTCATGAAAATAGACGGAGTAAAATTCCGTCAGAAAGTTGTGCCGGGAGATACGTTGATCTTTCGTTTACAACTGTTAGCCCCGATACGACGTGGGATATCGACTATGAAAGGATATGTTTTCGTAGGAGAAAAAATTGTCTGCGAGGCAGAATTCATGGCACAAATCATTAAAAACAAATAATATATGCATTCACCATTAGCCGTTATCCATCCGGAAGCAAAAATAGGGGAAAATGTGACAATAGATCCCTTTGCTATTATTGAAAAAGACGTGGTAATAGGTAATAACTGCCACATTTTTTCTCATACTACAATTTTAAACGGAACCCGTATGGGCTCTGATTGTATGGTATTTCCCGGAGCTGTTATTGCAGGTATTCCGCAGGATCTGAAGTTTGCAGGAGAAGAATCGGTGGTCGAAATAGGCAATCATACTACGATCAGGGAATGTGTGACAATAAATCGCGGAACTGCATCAAAAGAAAAAACGATTGTTGGAAACAACTGTCTTATCATGGCGTACTCGCACATTGCACACGATTGCGTCGTAAGAGACAATATCATTATAGGAAACGCCGCACAAATTGCAGGCGAAGTAGAAATTAATGACTTCGCAATCGTCAGTGGCGGCTCTCTGGTACACCAATTCACCCGGATATCAAAACATGTAATGATTCAGGGCGGTTCGCGGGTCGGAAAAGATATCCCGCCCTACACGCTTATCGGCCGCGACCCCATTGCATATTGCGGCATTAATATTGTCGGGCTACGCAGGCGCGGCTTTACGAATAACCAGATCTTTCTGATACAGGATATATATCGTACATTATATACGCGCGGACTTAATAACACGGAGGCTCTTAACGCGATAGAAACAGAGTATGAACCCAGTATGGAACGAGATCTGATACTCAACTTTATAAAATCATCAAAACGAGGAATTGTCAGAGGTTCTATCGACGATTAAAAAAAATATCATTTTTCTTTTGTGATATAATTTTTATTCCCATATTTGCACATCACCTTTTTAGCATAACTATTATGGTATACAGATTTTTATTATTGTCTGACGAAGTAGACAACTTCAAAAGAGAAATACAAATAAGTTCGCAATCTACTTTTCTTGATCTTCATCAAGAAATCCTGAAAGTTACAGGGTATGATGAAAGTCAGATCTACTCATTTTTCATATGTGGAGACGACTGGAGTAAACAAACGGAAATCACTCTTATCGAGATGGACACTTCTTCCGAAGAAGATAGTTACATTATGGAAGATACGCATCTTGAAGATCTCATTGAAGAAGAACGCCAGAAACTGCTCTATGTTTTCGATCAGTTCAGCGAACGCGTATTTTTTATTGAACTGCGTGAAATAGTAACCGGAAAAGACCTTAAAGAACCGGTTTGCACGAAGTCCGTAGGAAGCCCTCCGAAGCAGTTTATAGATTTTGAGATGGCGACAAATGATATAACCCCGGATTTAGATGAGAATTTCTATGGCGATGATGCATATAATGATGAAGACCTGGAAGGATTAGATGAAGATTTATTCGATGAAACATCTTCGAATGATCGCTTCTAAATGAAAATACTCTTTGTTTTACTCGGACCTACAGGCGTCGGAAAAACAGCCTTGAGCATCGACGTCGCCCGCTATATCGGAAGCCCTGTTATTTCTGCCGATTCACGTCAGATATACAGAGAATTGCCTGTTGGCACAGCGGCTCCAACCGAAGAAGAGTTATCCCTGGTTAAACATTATTTCATTGCGACACATTCCGTTACCGACTATTACAGCGCAAGCCTTTTCGAAGAAGAATCAATATCCCTGATAAACAAACTGCACGCAACACAACCGCATCTGCTGCTTTGCGGAGGATCTATGATGTATATTGACGCCGTATGTAACGGCATTGATGAAATGCCGACCATAAGCAGGGAAATACGCGAAGCGCTATGGAATCAATATAACAACGAGGGACTTTCGCTTATTTTGGAAGAACTCAGGAAATCAGACCCCATACATTACAAAGAGGTTGACCGGATGAATTATAGACGCGTCATTCATGCAGTAGAAATATGCAGGATGACAGGTAAACCATACTCTTCATTCAGAATCCGCAGACTAAAAGAACGTCCTTTTAAGATTTGCAAAATCGGCCTTACGCGCGAACGTCCGGAATTATTCGAACGTATAAACAAACGCGTTGACGATATGGTTAGAAAAGGTTTTGTCGCGGAGGCAAAACGCGTTTACGCCATGCGTCGCCTGAATGCGCTCAATACCGTCGGATACAAAGAGTTATTTTCACACTTCGATGGCGACTGCACGTTGAATGAAGCCGTTGAAAAAATTAAACGGAACACGCGTATTTACGCGCGCAAACAAACGACCTGGTTTAAACGCGATCCGGAAATAAAATGGTTTAATCCTGATAATAAAGAAGATATAATCGCTTACATAGACAAAGTATCCGGCAGCCTCCAATGATTTATATTTTTTTAATATATAAACTGATTTTTATTCTCTATCTTTACCTGCAAATATATTTGTTCTATATTGATACGGATACCAATGAAACAAAAGTTTACTAAACTGTTTTATATTATATTATTCTTGTCGATAAGTCTTTACGGATATACGCAAAGTCTTGATCAAGCCAAGATTCTGTATAACGAAGGTAAATATGAAGAAGCAAAGCCTGTGTTCGAGAAACTTGTCAAACAATCGCCGAATAATTCTTCTTACAATCAATGGTATGGCGTATGCTGTTATGAAACGGGAGATTACGAAAACGCTGAAAAATATCTGCTTGTTGCCAACAAGCGTAAAGTAATGGAATCATACCGCTATCTCGCAATGTTGTACGCCGATCGCTATCGTTTCCATGAAGCCGTCGAAATGTGGGATGGATATATCGCCATGCAAAAAAAGAAAAAAGATGATGCGTCCGAATCCGAAAAGAATCTGGAACAGGCGCGTAACCTGCTCCGCATGCAGGATAAAACCGAAAACGTTCAGGTGATCGACAGCGTGGTCATAAATAAAAATGCATTTCCGGAAGCATACAGCCTGAGTGAAGAGGGTGGTACGCTCCTGTCATATTATGATTTTTTCAAGACAGAGAAAAATGTTTTATCCACCGTTTATATAAACCAGAAGGGAGACAGGGTTTATTATGCGCGTCCTTCGGAAAACGGTTCCTATACGCTTTATTCACAATCCAGACTGCTTGATGCATGGGGCGACGAAAAGGCCTTAATTCCCGATAATACGAAAGACGACAATTATCCTTATATTTTATCAGATGGGGTGACGATGTATTTTGCCTCAAAAGGATATGAATCGATCGGCGGATATGATATCTTTGTCACACGCTATAATACGAACACAAATTCATACCTGGCGCCCGAACAGATGGGCATGCCGTTCAATTCGCCGGCAAATGACTATATGATGGTTATAGACGAAACGAAAGGATTGGGATGGTTTGCGACCGATAGAAATCAGCCGGAAGACAATGTCTGCGTGTATCTCTTTATTCCGGATCCGTCCCGCAAACGTATTGAAGGTATAGAGAATCACGAGGAAATAAGAAGAAGATCAGCTTTGATATCCATAAAAGACACATGGAAAAATGGCGCGGACTATGCAGAGTTAATAAAGTTAGCCCATACGGACCTGAAACAAAAGGATGTGAAAAAAGAACGTGATTTCGAATTCGTTATTAATGATAAAATAACGTATTATACGCTTAATGATATAAAAAGCCACGAAGCCAGAGATTTATACTCCGACGTATTAAATCTTAACAAACAAATCGGAAGTCTTAATAACAGACTGAACGACCTGCGTAATTCATACGCGAATGGTAATTCTTCTGTACGCGGACAGCTGAAACCAACCATATTGCAGGCCGAAAATCAACTTTATACATTAATGGAAAAGGCCATGGTACAGGAAAAAAAAGCGCGCAATGCTGAAATCCGTCAAATAAAAATCAAATAATACCGGATATTATGGCAGTAGATATGATAATTATAGTATTCCTGATGATCGCCGCAATATTCCTTATCCTTGCGGAGATATTTCTTCTACCCGGTATAACAATTGCCGGTATCGCAGGCGCATTATTTGCCATAGGAGGAGTCGCATACGCTTACTCTATAAGCATGACTACCGGGAACATAACGCTGGGAGCATCCATTCTGTCCTTCGGAGGTATATTTCTATGGCTTTTGCGTTCTAATTCTTTTAATCGCGTATCGCTGAAAACCGATATAGGATCAACCGTTACTTCGCCGCGCGATATGGATTTGAAAGTCGGGGACGAGGGCCGCACCCTCTCGCGTCTCGCCCCTATAGGAAAAGCGCGTTTCAATAATATTACTGTTGAAGCTAAATCCATAAACGGATTTATTGACGAAAATACTCCCGTGGTCATTATACGTATAGATGGATATAACGTAATCGTTGAAAATAAAAATAATATAAACAACACATAAATTCTTGAAAGTATGGATTATCTATTGATCATGACAATCTGCGTAGCATTTGTATTGCTATGCATATTTTTTTATTATGTGCCTTTCCTTTTATGGATTTCGGCAAAAGTATCAGGAGTAAGTATTTCACTTATTCAGTTGTTTCTCATGCGTATACGTAAGGTTCCGCCGGGAATCATAACACGTGCAATGATTGAAGCGCACAAAGCAGGACTCAAAACGCTTACGCGTGACGAGTTGGAAGCCCATTATCTTGCAGGAGGACATGTGGAAAGAGTTGTACATGCACTCGTTTCCGCATCAAAAGCAAACATTGACTTGACATTCCAGATGGCGACAGCCATCGATCTTGCCGGCCGCGATGTATTTCAGGCCGTACAGATGTCCGTAAATCCAAAAGTGATTGACACGCCTCCCGTAACGGCAGTTTCAAAAAACGGTATTCAATTAATTGCAAAAGCCCGCGTTACGGTCCGCGCCAATATAAAGCAATTAGTCGGAGGCGCCGGCGAAGAAACGATTCTTGCACGCGTTGGCGAGGGTATTGTTTCGTCCATCGGTTCGGCTGAAAATCATGAAACGGTATTGGAGAATCCTGATTCTATCTCGAAATTAGTACTACGCAAAGGACTTGACGCCGGTACTGCATTTGAGATTCTATCAATTGATATCGCAGACATAGATATAGGTAAAAACATCGGCGCCGTATTACAGATGGATCAGGCGCAGGCCGACAAAAACATAGCTCAGGCAAAAGCGGAGGAACGCCGGGCAATGGCTGTTGCATCAGAACAGGAAATGAAAGCAAAGGCGCAGGAAGCGCGCGCTAAAGTGATCGAGGCGGAAGCCGAAGTACCCAAAGCAATGGCAGAAGCATTCCGTAATGGGAACCTCGGTATCATGGATTACTACCGAATGAAAAATATAGAAGCGGATACTTCCATGCGCGATGCAATCTCCAAACCATCGGGTGGTCAGAGTAAACCGATCAAATAAAAAACGGCAGAAAGCTGAAAGTGGAAAATCAATGTTCCACTTTTAGCTTTTCTTTATTCAGCTATTCCCCTTGAAACGAACATACGGCTTGCGCCAAAGAGTTATGAACATGCTGTGAGTTCCATGTTTCCTTAGCGTTAAAATTAATAATGTATGCATGAAACGTATTGCAGCATCGGAACTGATCATAAACGATGACGGAAGCGTATTTCACCTCCATCTAAAACCGGAGCAGCTTGCCGACCGCATCATCCTTTGTGGCGATCCGGCGCGCGTATCTACGATCGCCGGATACTTCGACACAAAAGAGTGCGAGGTATCAAACCGCGAGTTTCACACGATTACAGGAATGTATAAAGGAAAGCGTCTTACCGTTATTTCGCACGGTATCGGATGCGACAATATGGATATTGTGATAAGCGAACTGGATGCGCTTGCCAACATTGATTTCACAACGCGAACCGTTCTTCCGGATTTCCGTCAGCTCGCCATGGTACGCATTGGCACATCCGGAGGATTACAACCATTCACCCCTATCGGAACATATGTAGCTGCAGAACTGTCTATCGGATTTGACGGAGTCGTATATTTTTATAAAGACAATGATAAGGTCAGGGATATACGCATAGAAGAAGAACTGATACGCCAACTCGGTTGGAATATCGCCGGAGTACGTCCATACGTGGTTTCGGCCGACAGATCATTAATCGAACAAATAGCGCAAGATGATATCATCCGTGGTATGACAATCGCAGCAAACGGCTTTTACGGTCCGCAGGGCAGAGAATTACGCCTTCCGCTTGCGGATAGGGAATTAAATAAAAAAATCGAATCTTTCAATTTCGAGAACCGGTGCATAACGAATTTTGAAATGGAAAGTTCCGCGCTTGCCGGACTTGCCGCTTTGATGGGACATCGGGCTATGACCGTATGCTGCATCATCGCCGGACGCGTAGATAAACACATGAATACCGATTACAAAAACCTCCTTTCGGTACTGATCGAAAAAGCGCTGGACAGAATATAGTTTCTAAACTTCATGGGGGGCGGCGGCTCATCGACGATCCGATTGAACGTTAACCCACATTGCCGTCGATCAAATCAGAAACCTCTGTAAATAGGCTAAATCCATTTTTTCAAATTCCGATTTGTGCACTACAAATTTTCGTTTAGTAAATGGCAGTGATTTATATTTGAGGCGCCGGTAAATGGCATCGACCCGGGGTGTCGGATCACTGCACCGGCGGGAAACAATCAGCTCGTCATACCGGTTTTGAGAAACGGTTGTCACTGCTTTCTGCGTATTCATTATGCGGATGATTTCTTTCCATTGAAAATTGACAGGCGTTATATCTATTTTGCTATCAGCATTTTCCAGTTGTGTGTCCACTTCATTTATCTTCCGTTTGAGCTGATAGCGAACGGTGTTTACTACCCAGTATGCCAACAGTGAGAGATGAAGGTGCGCCATCGTCGCCTCGTCCTTCTTATGGTAAATCGGCCGCAGGTCGAGGTCGGTTTTCAGCGTACGAAAGCTGTATTCTATTTCGCGAATAATATTATACACCGTCCAAAGTAATTCTTCGCTGATTTGCAGGGAGGTACGAAGAAAATAGGCGCCGCTTTGCCCGTTGGGCTCGACGTCTTTTTTTATCTTCCAGCTCATGGACTTCACTTTGCGAACTTCGGTCTTCTCTTTCGTCTTCCTGTTTTTTACGGTTTCTGTTTCAACCGTATAATCCATGTCATAATATTTGCAGACTGACGGATATTTCTGCTTGAGGCGACCAACCCGTTCATAAACCTTTTCTTCCGTTTTGATGCCGCTTTTTTTCTCTAATGAAGCCCTTATGATGGATAATCCCTTCTCAAAACCTTCCTGAAAGCGATTGTTCATCGATACTTCTTTGGCACGTTTGGCTTCGCTGTCTATTTTCAGGAAAAAGTCATTATGCTTTTCACTGATCACCTTTTCAAGTGTAATTTTTTGTTTCTTTTTATCTTCTACTTCAACCGGTACGCTATCCGGCGCTATCGTGTAATCTTTTATCCTGCATCGCGATACGCAAACGTAATCGAAGCCGTTTGCGGTCAGCATCCCAAGGTTTTCATCCGTTGCAATGCCGGCGTCGATGACCACAACGGCTCGCCCGGAGGTCGATGTTTGGATGCGAAGACGTTTTACGATCTCTTCCAGTGTTTTGCTGTCCTGCATGTTGCCTTCAAAAACACTCGAGTATTTGATAAAACCTTCCGGATTGATTACCAGCGCTAAAACAACTATTTTACAGTCGCTGCGCTTCTCTTTCGAGCGACCAAACTTTGCCAGACGGCTATGCGCTTTTCTTCCCTCAAAATAAGTATTTGTCAAATCGTAAAGATATATTTTATCCTCAATATCAAACAGTTGATTCGTCTTTACCGACAAAAAACATTCGATGTTTTCCTTTTGGGAGAACACTTTGAGTGAACTTTTATACAGTTTGTCTTTCGTCACTTTTTGAATGGGATAGCCCGTCAGTTCACATACGGCGGAGTTTTCACGTATCCATCGGGCGGTTTCCAGTTCCGAAGCCGGATAAACGGCACGGCTGATGATCTGGGTGAGGGCAAGACGGGTCTCTTCTTCCGAAAAGCCTGTATTCGATAAATAATCAGGAAGTTGAAGTTGTTCCAACGCCTGAAGACAAAGCCATTCCGAGCCCATCTCGCGAACATCGGGATGGCGGATGCTTTCCTCGAATACCATATTCCGCTGACGCACTGTCGGCGATTTTTTCGGCTTCTGACCAATGTCTATCCGGTTTTCCCAAACAAGCCTGTGCCAAAACTCATCAACCAACTCATTGACAATAGAATCATTATCTTTTTCTATCTCAAACAGTTGCTGATTACCCAACGCTTCTTCCCGACGGTTGCAAAGCATACGGCGAACCTGATTCAACTGCTCTGTGGTTACCAGATCATCGAGAAAACCAACATTGAGCAGCGTCCTGTGACAGACCCTGCCCTTTTCGTTGCGATAACTTTCTATCAACCGATAATAAGCATCGCTCTTGCCTTGGCCCGGATTGTGGCGTAATGAAAATCTAAAATACATAACGGCTGCAAAGCTAATCCAGAACTCTTTGATAACCAATACCCCCTGTGCACTACAAACGAATTATACAAAAATATCACCGCTGAATACCAGCCTGTTACTACTTTTATACACTCAAAAACACCCAAATACAGGGCTAATTTTGCTCGAAATTGTTGTTTTTTACGGCATAAACTGCAATGTGGGTTAAGCAAAAAGTTTTTTGGAGCACGATTGCTTACAATATTCGCGTAATGAGTGCGATGGTTAGAGCATCGTAAAATTGAACGGAAAAGACTTTATAGACAGACTCTATTTAACCTCTCCAGCGGATCACCCAATTGACTCAAACGGCTTAGGCGGATCTCCTGATCCCAAAAACCGAAATCTCTGTGTCTCTTATATTTTCATTCGTAAATATTTATTAGCGAGACTAACAGTATATCAGCCTCATTGTTATTAATTCTTTTGATTGACACAATAGATCTCTTCGGTAAATCATGAATAATTCAAGTTGAGATTGTAAATAGCGGCAATCAGAGTGAATCTAAGGGAGAACCGACGTCGACGATTTCGATATTTTTCGGCAATAATTCTAAATATCTTCACGTCCCGAATAATATTCTCAACAGTTATTCTCGTGGATGATATTTGGCGATTTTGTTTTTTATCCGCTTTAGCCAATGGATGCTTTTTACTCCTTTTCTTTGGATGTTCACTGTTGATATGTAGCTTTTGCATCCCCTGATAGCCTGTATCTACCACACATTTTGATTCTTTTCTTAAATAAACCCTGCTGTCTTTAAACAGTTTGAAGTCATGCTTGCGACCTTTGGCAAAATCCGTACAAAGTATTTTTCGGCTGGCTTTATCTGCTACAATTTGGGTCTTTTGCGTATGGCGCTTCTTCTTGCCGGAATAATGCAATCGCTGTTTTTTTTAGGGCGTTCTACCGGACTTTCCGTGACATCTATCAAGACTGCTTCAAAATGATTCTCTGCTTTCAACAAGGCTTTCTTGCCCGGCAAATGGAAGCGGCTATCCTCTATCAGGATTCCTTCCGCTTCTTTGATGATTTCGCAAACACGACTCTCCGAAATGCCATAAGTAACCCCTATATGGAATTGGGTGCGATACTCCCGATAGTACATCAATAATAGCAATAACTTATCCGCATTGCTTAACTTGGCGGGCGTTCCGCGAGTGGGATGTTTTCTTGAACAGGATTTCGCCTCATTCACTACTTCTAACATTTGTTCAAAGACTTCACGCTTAACTCCTGTTATGTATATACTAATTGAAAAGTGCGCCGGTATTCCAGTTGAAAAGTGATCCACTCATAGTGTTTGCAAAAATAGATTATTCGTATAAAAGGATCATTTAATTTCTCTCATTTTTTGAG
>JAIROL010000081.1 GCA_031257565.1 Tannerella sp.
CTCCGTCCGGAGTGTTCGGACGACCAAAGCCCTTCGTCGCTACTTTCTTCCTGATAGCCCGGCGGATAGACGGTCCAGGAATAGTTTGTTATTAAATGGGCCGGTTGGGCGTCGGAAACGAAATAGTATGGTTTTCCTGTTTGTCCCTGCGTTACGCCGCACAAACAATTCAGTTCGTATACAAAAAACGGATTGGCGCTGATGCATAAGGTAATTCCTTTTTGGACGGTCAAGGACTGACCATTTAAGAGATAATTACAAACAAGCGTAGCTGTTAAAGGAAGATTTTCATACGACGCACGGCTGACGGTACACCCGTTTACTCCGTTGTCGCTCGTTATCGTCAATCCCGAGGTAACGGACCAACTTTGGAAAGTCGCCCCGGTCGGCATGGAAACGGTATAATTGCCCTGACAGGTCTGGGAAATGGAGCTGGGACCGGAAATGGTGGGAGGTTTCGTATAATACTTTAAATTGTTTGTGCCAAATGGACTATAATTCCAAGCATGTTGCATCAAAGGCCACTGGTTCCATTTCGAAATAAATACTCCTGACTGGGATGTTGTTACTGCTGAATGGTCTCCTGACCCCCATGATACTTTTCCCGGGTATGTTGCCTGAGATACTTGAATATAACTCCCGTCCGTCATATAAATCTGTTCCGGATCTGTAACGTCATTAGACCAACCGGTGCCTATCCACCTGTCTATCCCTTGCTCCACTCTGAGCCAAGCATATCCGTGACAATTAAATTTACGCGTCGCACTACAATTATTATAAGTATTCAATTGAGTTGCATTTGGATATGTTTGTGCATAAGTAGCGTCAAAACCCTGTCTTGTTTGCAGACTTGATTCACACATTAGAAATGTAACAACCGGATTTCCCGCAGGAGTGTATATATCATACATCCTAATATCGCATTGCCCTTTTAACGAATGTGAAACTGTAATACAAATTATTGACAAAATTAGAAACTTGTTCATGGAAATAAAATTTAATTAATTTAAGGGTATAGTAGAATAAATAACAACATCCAGCTTCATATTTAACATGAAAGAAAGAAAATTTTCTTCATCTTCTACAAAGAAATGCTGATCCCCGACAAATTCTGAAGGACAATATCCTTCTCCGTTCCGGCTTATTAAATGACTTCCGGAGCAATCAAAAAACCAGTAAAGAACGCCACCGCTCCCAAGCATCATATTCGTCACAAAGATATCCTGCCCCATATAATTTTCGAGCCAGACAGCGCCCCAATAATTGCCGGTCTTGTCGGTTTCCGCTTTCCTTATAAGTTCCCTAAGCCATGGAAGGTTTTTGTGCGGTTGATGTATGCCGCAGGCGGTGATGTTTTCATCTATATCGGGTATTTCAACTGTTTTATCGGAATCGCATGACAGGATGAAAAAACACAATATAGCAATCGTATATTTCAATATGACTTTCATTTGATCATTCATTTGATTAATTGGTATGATAAATTATCTATTATGTTTATTGACTGTGCATCGGCCATACCTGAAAGCAATACGGCGTTTTTATCCTTATGGGGAAGTAGTCCGATGCTCAATTTGTCCATTTTCGAGATCAGACGGCTTCTGGAATAAAAATTGGTCTGAAATCCAAATCCTTTGAAATAATCCGCATATTTCGATTTTGCTTCGTATCCGGAAACAAGGTTTTGCAATATTGCCCTATGGTCTTCTTTTCCTGTATTGTCACTCCGTTCAATGCTGGCCAACAAAACTTCCATGGCAGAAACAGACATAATAAAGTAGCCTTTTTCAATATCTGACGCCCTGCTGTCCAAAAAGGAAAAATCCTGTACTTCCCGGACATACCGATTAGTCAAACTGTTTGAAATATCCGGTCTTCTATAAAGTTCCCGTATCCCGTTAAAGTCGCCAAACAACTTGTCCAGTCCGTGATTCAAGTTTTCAAAGGCAAAAACGTCATAAATTAGCGGATATTGCAAGCATAATTCCATTAAATCTTCTGTAGATAAAGCGGATAGTATTTTCTCCGGAATTTGACATGCATTTACCATTTCTTCATTACTTGTGAACTTTTTCCATTCTTTCATTCCCGGTTTGATCGGATAATCCCACGCTACCTTTGTATCTTGCGCTATTGCTGCAAGAGAGATAAAAACAAAACAAGTGAATAATATTTTTTTCATAATTGTAAATATTTAGAATATAAGTAAAAAGTCGTGCATCATGGAGACTGTCCTTTTGAGACAGCCTCTATGATCGAACGCCGTTTCGCGCGACCGGTCTGAAGATTGATGCGGTCCTGCCGCGACGCAGACCGGCGGGTATTGGCGCGGGAGTATTGGTATTTGGGCAGAAGCAGACCGGTCCCTGACGGGATTCTCCCGCCGTCAGTCGGCGAAGCAGCCGTAACAGGGCGGCAAAGAACCAGGTTATATATGGCAACACAATTTCCATATCAATACGAACTCATTGTATCGGACAAATGTACATTAATCTTGTCAAAAAAACAATCACTTTTTCATTTTTAAATTGTTTTTCGAAACGCTTTTTATAATTGTTGTCCGCTAAAATCGAAAAAAACGTATATTCTTCTTGTTACAAGTTGATAATGAGCGATATTTTTCAGCAGTTTCAAAAGTAAGCCCCCTGCATTTCAGGGAACAGAGAGTTTTGATATTTCATTTTTTGTTCGTTTATTACGCTCCGCCAGCATCCTTCGGGGTCTTCCAGGAAACTGTAAATATTGATATAGCTCATCAACCGACAATAAATATTTGTGGATTAGCGAGACTGCACGACCATCCTTTATACGCTTGGACAGCAACTCAATTAATTGACTGTGGCTAACTGTGTCAAAGAGCTTCTTTCCTCCATCTTTGGGCATCTCTACCCGACGGACAGGGTTAGGTCGATATTTGCCGGATGCTATGGATTGGAGTAATCCCGATTTGTTATTTAGTAACCGGGATAGTAACTCTTTCGTTTGCATACCGTCAACTCCTCCAATGCCTTTATTGGACAATTCTTGCTTGCAGGCTCTGTTCAGATTGCCGGGTGACAGGATTCGCTCCGGCAGGCCGTCTTTCGTTTGTTGTACTTCCATGAGGTTGTTTTCAGTTATCCCAATATAAGTCTGCACTCCTTGATAGTCGTCGGATTCCGTCCTGTTCTTCTCAAGGCAGTTATCACTCTTTATTGATATTTTCTGCATTCGTCCTTTCATCAGGTAACATTCATTTACTGCTCACTTATAATAAGGTTCAGACTTTCACAAACCGGCACGTGATTCGCTACTATGTCCCCGGCTGACTTCTCACGACTGGTTTCCGTGGCTCCGAAAAAAAATCGTCCGCACGTCCGTGAGACCTCCCGCGGTAAGACTATAACTTTCATCCCATATATCCGCATCATTTACTCCACAGCATCCGGATAGCTTTCGGACTTCGTTTTGTTTGGCAAACTCGTCCATGCTGCATAAGCCTTATATGATGTTCGT
>JAIROL010000124.1 GCA_031257565.1 Tannerella sp.
TTTGAAGGAAGCGGTATTGTCGTAAGAGGGGAACTGACGTGCGCCGACAATACGTATTCGGCGCTGGTAGAAGTTTCGCTGGACGGCAAGATCGCAGATACGGTTGATTTGCCCGCCGGTAGTCACGATCGTCGTCTTGATATATATTGGAACTATCAATTATCCGCCGGGGCGCATCGAATCGGCTTCAAGTGGCTGAATCCTCGTAGCGACGTTAAGGTACAAATATCTGATATGGTATTTTATGGAACGGAAGAAAAGAAATAAGAGTAATAACTTTATCACCTTATTTGAGACATTACCGTAATATTAAAATCAAAAAAAGTTATGAGAGAAATTATCTGTTTTTTTGTCAGTTTATTAGTCATTTCGTCCTGTAATCAATCACGGGTACGGACAAAAGAAATGCTCAAAGAATATAATGAATATAATTTTGTGGTTGGAACTCAAACCATAGGCGCAGGCAGTCAATACAAGTTTACGGAAAAGCCGGTATTGATAGAAACGGCGGAACGCATCGTGGCAATGGGTTCTAATATCCTGAAAATTTCCTTGAATCCGGTTGCGCAAGATACGGAGACTCCTGAAAAATTCAGACAGGCTTCGCCATTAATGATTGCATCACAAGAGAGCGCAATTAAGGCCTTATTGGAGATGGATTTTACTTATAACTTGCTTTGGGTAACCACTCCCGGTGTAGACTGGACAGATGGCATGTCTAAAAAAGAATTGGATATGGAATATCATTCCATCAGGGAACTGGCCGAATATTTCCGGAATGAGTTTAAGGAAACCGGAAAAAAATTTTATATAGGTCACTGGGAAGGCGACTGGCTCTTGTTGGGTAATTTCAGTTGGACACAGGAACGCATTAAACCTGAAAGGATTCAGGGAATGATCGACTGGTATAACATCCGTCAGAAAGCGATTGATGACGCCGTCAATGCAGTGGTTTCCGATACGGAAGTCTTCCATTATATGGAACTGAATCGAGTGATACCGGCAATGAAAAATGGAGCGGATCGAATCGTAAACAGGGTGTTACCTTATGTGGATGTAGATTATATATCTTATTCTTCATGGGAATCTACCATTGAAGAACTGCTATCTTCTGGAAAAGGAGCTGATTATCAGGAATTGAAGCGTTCGTTATTTAATGTCCTTGATTATATAGAAAAAAACATGAAAATGAAGAGTCGTGTGAAGGGAAAACGTGTGTTTGTTGGAGAATATGGTTTTCCGCTGTCTGAAGGATACACTCCTGAAGAACAGGCATACTGTACGTTAAATGTGATGAAGGCCGGAATAGAGTGGGGATGTCCTTTTATCCTTTATTGGGAAATATACGACAACGAAGGTCGCGGATTCTGGATGATAGATAAAAATAATGAAGAACAGCCGGTATATAGAGTGCATCAGACATTTTATGAAGAGATGAAAAAATATATATGGGCGCATATGGAATCGGAAAAGCGTGTCCCTGATAATAAGGAATTTCGTGATCAAGCAATCCGGATTATTTCCGAACAACAAAGTAATATGAATATCGCAAAAACCGGAACTTGACGTCGAAGTCTTTGAACCATATAATTTAAAAAGTGTTTTATAGTTATGATAAAAAATGCAGAATTATTAAATATATGCCTTATCAATAGAATATAATTCTTTGGTAACTTGTTATATGCAAAACAACAGATATTGTCAAATAAAAATTAATATACTTATGAAAACAAAAACTTTATTCGTGTTATTATTTTCAGCGCTCTTCATTTCAGGCGCAAATTGCGAAATCAGATTACCGGCTGTCATAGGCGACCACATGACGCTACAGCAAAATACTAAAACGAATCTGTGGGGATGGGCGGACGCCGGAAAAGAAGTCTCCGTACGTTGTTCATGGAACAATAACACGTACACGACAAAAGCCGGCAACGACGGAAAGTGGATACTGGCGCTAAACACTCCTTCTGCCGGAGGCCCTTATGAAATTGTTATCTCCGACGGAAAAGAGATAAAAATTAATAATGTAATGATAGGAGAAGTCTGGTTATGTTCCGGCCAATCGAATATGGAGATGCCGGTATCGGGAGTCGGTAACGGGGACTATGTAGAGTATGCACAGGAGTTTATTACCCTTGCCTGCCCATCGCGTCCGTTACGCATGATACAACTCGAAAGAAGATATAGCGTCACTCCGTTGGACGACTGCAAAGCCGAATGGATGACAAACAATCCGGAATCGGTCGGCAAGATAAGTGCAGCCGCTTATTTCTTTGCAGATTACGTTCAGAAAACGCTTAACGTCCCGGTGGGAATAATCGTAACAAGCTTTGGCGGCTCTAACATAGAAACATGGATGGACGAACCGACATTAAAGAAAACATTTCCGGACACGGATTTTTCCATACTGAAAAATGAAAGCGAATATGAAAAGATACCGTTCCAGACTCCTACATTACTGTTTAATGCAATGATTATGCCGTTGAAAAATTATGCGGTAAAAGGTGTTATATGGTATCAGGGAGAATCAAACATCGGTAGTTACCAAAAGTATCCGGCTTTACAGAAAGCAATGGTTGGATTATGGCGCGAACTGTTTAACAATCCTGAAATGCCATATTATTTCACTCAGATAGCGCCATTCCGTTATAACGACGTCGTCGATAACCGTAAATCGGCATTCCTGCAGGAAGCTCAATTTAGAAGCATGAACGAAATCGAAAATTCCGGTATGGTTGCGACTGTCGATATCGGCGACGAAAGAAGTATTCATCCGCAGAAAAAGCGCGAAGTAGGAGAACGCCTTGCATATTGGGCGCTCGGAAACACATACGGTCTGCCCATAAAATATAAAAGTCCGTATTACAAATCCATGGAAACAGAAGAGGGAAAAATCATCGTTTATTTCGAAGAATGCGATAAAGGACTTCATAATGGACAGGGAAGATCTGCATCAATCACCGGATTCGAAATAGCCGGAGATGACAAGGTATTTCACCCTGCAGAAGCAAAAATCCTCAATAACAAAGGCGCCAGCGCCATAGAGGTCAGCCATCCCGACGTGAAAAATCCCGTAGCCGTTCGTTACTGTTTCAAAAACTATCAGCCTGGATACCTGTATAATAACTATGGACTTCCATTAGTCCCGTTCCGCACGGACAACTGGGACAAATAGAATGAAAAATTGTTTAACTACTAACCTTTGCGTATGAAACCAAAATAAGTAGATGGTTTTATTTCATGCGTTTGGAAAATCCGAGTTTTTATGTAATTTTGCATATCATCGGAAAATAGAAATAAAAATTACCAAAAACGAATAAACAATGGCACGCTATCTTGATCCTAAAAACGACTTGACATTTAAGAAGATATTCGGCGAGCATCCTCGCCTGCTCATCAGTTTCCTGAATGCGCTGATGCCTTTAGCGCCCGGACGCATCATCAAAAGTCTGGAATATCTGTCGCCCGAACAGGTACCGGA
>JAIROL010000136.1 GCA_031257565.1 Tannerella sp.
AGACGGGTTTCTTCTTCCGAGAAACCAATATTTGATAAATAATCAGGCAGTTGAAGCTGTTCCGGAGCCTGATGGCAAAGCCATTCCGAGCCGATTTCTCGAACATCTATATGGCGGATGCTTTCTTCAAATACCATATTCCGCTGACGCTCTGTCGGCGCTTTTTTCGGCTTCCGACCGATATCAATCCGGTTTTCCCATACCGGTTTATGCCGGAATTCATCCGCCGGCTCATTAACAATAATATCATTATCTTTTTCTATTTCAAAAAGTTGCTGATTGCCCAGCGCCTCTTCCCGACGGTTACAGAGTATACGCCTAACCTGATTCAGTTGCTCTATCGTTACCGCATCTTCAAGAAAACCAACATTGAGCAACGTCCTGTGACAGACCCTGTCCTTTTCGTTACGATAACTTTCTATCAACCGATAATAAGCCTCGCTCTTGCCTTTGCCCGGATTATGGCGTAATGAAAATCTAAAATACATAGCGGGTGCAAAGTTACCGGATAACCTTTTGATAACCAATACCCCCTGTGCACTACAAACGATTTTTCCAAAAATACTATCGCTGAATATCAACCTGTTACATTTTTCATGCTCCAGAAAACGCCCCAAAACAGGGCTGATTTTATGCAAAATTCTTGGTTTTTGAGGAAAAAGCTGCAATGTGGGTTAATGCAAATATAAATAACTTTAAATGAAACGCGAATTTTCGCGGCGGATATTTTTTGTACCCGTTGCTGCACCGGGTCAATACGTTCTTTACATCACTATGCTAATCGTTGATAATCGCCTCTCACTTGCCGATACAGAATTTGGAGAATATATTGCCGAGTATTTCGTCGGTGGCGATTTCGCCACCGGTTATTTCACCCAGAAAATGCAGACATTCCCGGATATCTTCGGCCAACAAATCTCCGGACAGGTTATGATCGAGTCCTTTCATCACACGTTCGATAGACTCGCCGGCGCGACACAATGCTTCATAATGACGGACATTAGTCACGACAACCTCATTATCAGCTACTTTATACACATTGGCAATGTGTGCGATATAATTCTTTACCCTTTCAATATCCGCAGGAGCCTTACAGGAGATATGAATAGCCTGTACATTTCCGGAAGTATGAATAGGACTACGGCGCGCTATATCATTTTTTGTACCTATCATGAGAACAGGCTTGTTAAATTTCTGCAGCCACCGACTGGTCGGAACAAGCTCCTCCGGCTCCTCCCGAGTCAGATCAAAAAGATATAAAATAACAGAAGCCTTTTCCGCTTTCTCAAAACTACGCCGGATTCCCAATACTTCGATACGATCGGACGTGGTATCGCGCAAACCTGCAGTATCTATAAAGCGGAATAATTGACCCTCAATATACAAGGTCTCTTCTATTGTATCACGCGTAGTTCCCGGTATATCCGAAACAATAGCGCGATCTTCGTTCAGCAAGGCATTGAGAAGGGTCGATTTCCCTACATTCGGCTTTCCGATAATAGCGACAGGTATTCCGTTTTTTATCGCATTACCTGCGGCAAACGAATCGGCCAGATCTTTTATTTTATTCCGGATCTTCTCTGCCAATACGCGAAGCTCCGTGCGGTCGGCAAACTCAAGTTCTTCATGATCGCTAAAATCAAGCTCCAACTCGACAAGGGATGCAAAATCAAGCAACTGTGCACGTAATTGTTTCAACTCATCGGAAAATCCTCCGCGCATCTGGTTCATTGCCAACCGATGCATTCCCAAAGAGGTTGAAGATATAAGATCCGCAACAGCTTCGGCCTGCGACAAGTCCATCCTGCCATTCATAAATGCACGCCGGGTAAATTCTCCCGGACACGCCTGAGACGCCCCATTATCTATCAGCCATTGCATTAATTCATGCTGTATATAAAGCGAGCCATGACACGAGATTTCCACCGTATCTTCACCCGTAAATGAGTGCGGTGCACGAAAGACTGAAACCAACACGTCATCCAACACTTCTCCGTTACGGCAGATCGAGCCGTATACAACAGTATTGGCCGGACGATCAGCCAGTTTTCTTACCGGAACCGATTTTGCCGCCATAAAGATCTTATCACAAATACCGAACGCATCCGGACCCGATACGCGTATAACGGCGATCCCTCCTACTCCGGGAGGAGTTGAAACTGCACAAATGGTGTTATCGCTAATCATAATATTATTCAGATTTCTATTAATTCGTATTTTTGAGTTCCCACGCCAATCGCCTCAGCATATTCAAGACCGGATTTCCAGTTTGTATCAGGATGAATTATGCGAAATTTATCATCGTGCGCGCTGGTTTCCCCAGCACATGAGTCTGCCAGGCGGCTTCCGGGCAAAACCGGCGCTTTCATTACAAGTACGGCACAAGCATGATCAAGCGCAACCGGATCAAACGAAGCGGCAATGCCGATATCAGGAACAATCGCAGCATCATTATGCCCCCAGCAATCACATTCGGGAGATACGTTCATTATAAAGCTAACATGAAAATGAGGCTTTCCATTAAGTATCGCCTTTGCGTATTCGGCAATTTTACAATTGAGCGTTTCCGACGTGTCATAATCCGCAAGTACAGCCGCATCGTACTGACACAATGCCACACACTGCCCGCAACCCACGCACCTGTTATAATCGATTTCGGCTTTTCTATCTGCGTTCAGATGCACGGCGTCGTGCGCACAATGGACCGCGCAAATATTACAACTCCTGCAATTATCAATCTCTATGACCGGCTTTGATGATGAGTGAAGCTCCAGCTTTCCCCCCACGCTCGCAGCCCCCATGCCGATATTTTTCAACGCCCCGCCAAAACCAGTCTGTTCATGCCCCTTGAAATGATTCATACTGACGACTATATCGGAATCGACTATCGCCGCTCCTACCTTCGGCGCTTTGCAATATTTTCCGTTAAGGGGTATTTCTCGGAAATCCGTTCCTTTCAGACCATCGGCTATTATCACCGGACATTGTACGGAGATTGGATTATACCCGTTCTCCATCGCGCTCTGAATATGATCCACCGCATTGGAGCGTCCTCCCGAATACAGCGTATTGCTATCGGTAAGAAACGGTTTAGCTCCCGCCCTACGCAATATATTGGCCATACGGGCAGCATAATTCGGACGAAGATAAGCCAGGTTCCCAGGTTCTCCGAAATGTATTTTTATAGCGACAAATTTTCTATCCAGATCCAAAGTGAGAAGTCCCGCTTTCTTAACTAAACGCTCCATCTTATCCAGCAGATTGCTTCCGGGAGATGTGCGTAAATTCGTAAAATAAACTTTTGATGATTCCATTTCTATGCTTGTAAGTGAATTATCTGTTTGAAGATGGTAAAGATAAGAAAAATTTCGCAAAACAGAAAAGCTTTTGATATTCGAAGATGACACATGTTAATTTTATATAAAAACATACGGGCAAAATGAACATTTTGTTAAAAACGGTGCATACTATAATTTTTATTTTTACCTTTACGGGTTACATTCTGTGAAAAGCACAGTTTGTTTCAATCATTTTAATAGTAAAAAACATATTAAAGATGAAAAAAATAAAATCAATATATAATGACAAAAAGATGGCGCTTAAAAACCCGGACAGAAAAGGAAATACGCACACAGGATATACTGACGGAAGAGCTAAAACTCAACCCGATCATATCCAAACTTCTGGTACAGCGCGGGATAACTTCCGTCGATGGGGCAAAGAAATTTTTCAAGCCAAGCCTGAACGATTTGCACGATCCGTTTTTGATGCCGGATATGCACAAAGCGGTCAAGCGTTTAAACAAGGCGCTGGGCAACAATGAGAAAATATTAATATATGGAGATTATGATGTAGACGGAACGTCGGCGGTATCGCTTGTTTACCGTTTCTTGCGCCCGTACTCCACATTGCTGGATTACTACATACCCGATCGTTATGACGAAGGATATGGGATTTCCTACAGAAGTATCGATTATGCAGAAGAACAGGGTATAAAATTAGTCATCGCACTCGATTGCGGCATTAAAGCGATCGATAAAGTCAAATATGCCAATGAAAAAGGTATTGACTTTATCATTTGCGACCATCATATGCCCGACGACAAACTTCCTGACGCGCTTGCCGTACTTGATGCAAAACGTATCGATTCAATCTATCCTTACGAACATTTATCCGGATGTGGCGTAGGTTTCAAGTTCATGCAGGCATTCGCTATGAGTAACGATATTCCGTTTTCCACTTTGGAATGCCTGTTGGAATTTACGGCGATCAGCATCGCCTCGGACGTTGTTCCGATAACCGGAGAAAACCGTATACTTGCCTACTTCGGACTAAGACAACTCAACTATAATCCGAGCGTAGGACTGAAAGGTATTATCAAAACGTCAGGACTCACAGGCAAAGAAATAACAACAAGCGACATTGTATTTAAGATCGGACCACGTATCAATGCGTCGGGACGTATGATGAATGGCCGCGAAGCCGTAGATCTTTTGTTGGCCAAAGACGAAAAAGCGGCCAGTGAAAAGAGCGCCAACATAGATCAATACAACGACGAACGCCGGGAAATGGACCGTAAAATAACGGAAGAAGCGAACGCTATCATTGACGAACTGACAGATATTGAAGACAGAAAAGGGATCGTAGTCTACAACCCGTACTGGCACAAAGGCGTAATCGGAATAGTGGCTTCACGACTGACGGAAAAATATTATCGCCCTGCCGTTGTGCTTACTAAATCTTCCGACCTTATCACCGGATCTGCACGCTCGATTATCGGATTTGACATGTATAAAGCCATAGAGAGTTGTCGTGAGCTGTTGGAAAATTTCGGCGGGCATACCTATGCGGCAGGACTATCATTACGTGAAGAGAATATGGAGGCGTTCATCGAACGCTTTATGAAGATCGCATCCGAAGAGGTAACACCGGAACAAATGACGCCGCAGATAGACATTGATATGGTCATCAAACTGAAAGAGGTCAACACATCCCTGATGAGCGAACTGAAAAAGATGAATCCGTTCGGACCGGATAATGAAAAACCCGTCTTTTGTTCATACAACGTGAAAGATTTCGGCACAAGCCGCATTGTAGGTAAAGATGGTACCCATCTGAAACTTGAACTGATTGACGACAGTTCCAATATACCTGCGCATGCCATCGCATTCGGCATGAGCGAACATGACAAATATATCAAAAACAACACTCCCATCGATATATGTTACACAATAGAAGAAAACGTCTATAACGGAATAACGTCCATACAATTAATGATCAAAGACATAAGACCGTCAAATACGACCGATTGTGACTGACTTTCTTTATGAAACATTAGAAAAATACTGGGGATATACATCTTTTCGTCCGCTGCAGGAAGATATCATTCATGCTGTCCTTGCAGGAAAAGATACGCTCGGCCTTATGCCTACCGGCGGCGGAAAATCCATCACATTCCAGGTTCCTGTAATGATGCTGGAGGGAATTTGTATCGTAGTAACCCCGCTCATAGCGTTGATGAAAGATCAGGTAGACAACCTGCGCGCACGCGGAATAAAGGCTACTACCGTGTATTCCGGCATGACGTCCGATGAAATAAGTAAGCATTTTGACAATTGTATCTATGGCGATTACAAATTTCTGTACATATCGCCGGAACGACTTCATACGGAATTATTTAAAAAAAAGCTGCCGATGATGAACGTTTGCATGCTGGTCGTCGACGAAAGCCACTGTATATCCCAATGGGGCTATGACTTCCGTCCGTCGTACCTCCATATTGCAGACGTCAGGAAAATACTGCCGGAAAAAAGTCCGGTACTGGCGCTTACGGCCACAGCGACCCCGGATGTAGTAGAAGATATTCAGGAAAAATTACTGTTCCGGGAAAAAAATGTGCTGAAGAAAAGTTTTACTCGCGAAAATCTGGCATACATCGTTCGTCGCACAGAAAACAAGGTGGATGAACTTATACATATACTGAAACGGGTCGAAGGTTCTTCCATCGTATATGTAAGAAACAGAAAACACACGCAGGACATAGCAAAAGCATTACAACAAGCCGGTTTTTCCGCCCACTTTTTTCACGCCGGCCTCAACCGCGATGATAAAACCGAACGCCAGGATGCATGGAAAAAAGGCGTCTGTCGCATTATTGTCGCAACGAACGCTTTCGGCATGGGAATCGATAAGCCGGATGTAAGAGCTGTCATACATATGGATATGCCCGGTTCACTCGAAGAATACTTCCAGGAGGCAGGACGCGCAGGACGTGATGAGAAAAAAGCATATGCAATTGCATTATGCGCCTCCACGGAAACATCAAAGTTGAAAAAACGAATATCCGACGAATATCCGGACAAAAAACTCATACTGCGCACATACGAAGCGCTGGGGTATTATTTTCAGATCGCTATTGGTTTCGGCGCTTTTCCGACACATGATTTTTCGCTCCCCAATTTTTGCAAAATCTTTAAATTGCCGGCAATACAAACGCACAATGCGCTCAAGATCCTTGAATCCGCCGGATACATCGAATACATAGAAGAACCGGATAGCAATTCGCGCCTGCTATTCCTCGTAAACCGCGACGAATTGTATAAAATGGACATGGACAAACTATCCGATGAAATCATCCAGGTCATCCTGCGCTCATACACAGGACCGTTTGCGGATTATGTCTTCATCGACGAATCGCTTATTGCTACACGCGTCCATACCACGCGCGAAGCGGTATACAACGCACTTGTCATGTTATCGAAAACACACATTATAAACTATATCCCACGTAAAAAATTACCCCAGATAATATTTTCCAAAAACCGCGAAGAAACAAGGCATGTAATTATTCCGCGCAATACGTTTGAAGAACGCCTGGAACGTTCACAGAGAAGAATATCCAAAGTAATCGAATATATTACCGAACAGAATCTCTGCCGCACACGTATGTTGCTACATTATTTCGGAGAAAAGTCCGACAATGACTGCCGCACATGCGATATATGCCTGCAAAAAAAACAACCGGGACTCAATAACTGGGAATTTAATATTGTACGCGATGCATTTTTCCGATATATAGAAAGCAATAACGCTCAAAGCATACAGGTATTAGCAGAAGAACTTCCTCTAGATAAAGAGAAAAACCTGCAGGTTATCCGCTTTTTACTCAACCATGACAAACGAATAAAATTTAAAGACGGTATTATTTCCGTCAACCCGACTTAATCCTTCCGCCATATCGCCGGCGCTAAAAAAACGATTCGCTCAAATCGGATATGCCTGAAATTTTTGGCGTTCCGAAATGATTTTTGTACTTTTGTCGTGCAGCATTTTGTTTTTGATTTGTTTCACAATACAAAGTTACCGATAATCAGAGACTTACTCAAATAAAATGCTACTTTTTTTATTATAAACAAGCAAGTTAAACAACTTGCGAAAGTTGAATAAGAATATATATGAAAATTTTAATTACCGGTATTACAGGGATGGTTGGCTCCTATTTTTACAAAATGTATAAAGATCGAGGAGACGAGGTATATGGGGTAGCGCGCAATAGCGCATCCAGCCGAATGGAAGCCGTTCAAGACAGGCATATATTCAGATGCGATGTGACGGATAGAGATGCTCTTGAAAAAGTGTTTGACAAAGTTCGCCCCGAATTGGTGATTCACATGGCAGCTCAAGCCTTTAACGGACTATCGTGGGAATGTGAGTATTTGACGCATTACACCAATTACGCAGGCACGTTGAATGTATTAAAATGCGCACTCAGAAACAGCGTGCATACCAAAGTCTTACTAGCATGCAGCAGCGCAGAATATGGCGATTTTGACATTTCGGAATGCCCGCTGAAAGAGGAGCGAAGTCTGCGTCCGGTAACGCCTTATGGCGTATCAAAAGCCGGCGTAGAGATGCTGGGATACCAATATTATTCGAATTTCGGATTACCTGTTTATTTTCCAAGAATGTTCATTCATGTGGGTACCGGACATCCTCCGGCAACAGCCATACAAAATTTCGCCCGGCAACTCGCACTTATCTCCAAAGGTGTACTGGAACCTGTTATTCACGCAGGAAATCTGGAATCAGCGCGAGATTTTATAGATGTACGAGATGGAGTGGCGGCCATGATACTGCTGGTCGAGCAGGATAAACGGGGAGTACCGGTAAATATTTGTACCGGTAAGGCATATAAAATAGCGGACGTCTTACACATGTTAATGGACATTGCCAATATCCATGTGGAAATTGTCGAAGATAAATCGTTGCTCCGAGCTTCCGACGAGCCTTTACTGTTGGGTGATAACAGCCGAATACAATCATTGGGATTTGAACCGAAGTATTCGCTCGGAGAAACGCTGCAAACCGTATACGACGACTGGTTGCAAAGAATATAAAATTATCCGTTTAATTTATTATGAGCGCACAGATATACGTATCTATTATATTACCGGCAATTAATGAGACCTATTCATTGCAACAGACCGTGGAAAAGATATTACACATTTGCCGGAAAGAAGAATTATGTGAATTTTTTATTGTACTGTGCAAGAAAAGTACGCCCGAGTGTATAAAAACAGCCGAGGAAATCCGGCAACAGGTAAACGACCTTGTTCCGGTAAGGATATATTATCAGAAACAACCCCATATCGGTTCGGCTATGCGGGAGGCATTTGATTTGGTAAAAGGAACGCATGTGGTCATGATGTCCACCGATCTGGAAACCGACCCCGACATCATTCCCGAATTCATCAGCAAGGTCAAAAAATGCCCGGATAATATTGTTACAGCCTCTCGTTGGATAGGTAACGGCACATTTAGCGGCTACAACGGTATCAAACTTATCGCTAATTTTATATTTCAAAAAATAATTTCCCTGCTGTTCTGGTCAAAATTAACAGACGCAACGTATGCTTATCGAATTTTCCCTGTGTCGTTAGTTCAAAGTATTCTATGGAGGGAAACTAAACATCCGTTTTTTCTCGAAACAGCATTGAAACCACTGCGTTTAGGGGTTAAAATTGACGAAATCCCGGCTCGATGGAAAGCGCGTACCGAAGGAGAATCTCAAAATTCGTTCTTCAAGAATTTTGATTATTTCCGGGTAGCATTTGAAGTAAGATGCATAAAGAAAAGTAAATTATTACGAAACCGGTCACAAGTAAGAGCAAATCGATAAGCAATGAATAATTACGCTTTAGTTATCACATCAATCAGCGGTTCCGAAAATAAAATCCTTCAGGATTATGCACGGAAAGCTCCAAAACACGGCTTTCACTTTATCGTGGCAGGAGATGAAAAATCTCCCGGAAACTTCAGTTTGGAAGGCTGCGAATTTTTATCGTTAAAAGACCAGCTGGACTCCGGATTTGAACTGGCCAAACAACTTCCGACACGGCATTATGCACGTAAAAACATCGGTTACCTGACAGCTATGAAAAACGGAGCCGATGTTATTATCGAAACGGATGACGATAATTATGCCAAAGATTCTTTCTGGAAGAAAAGGGAGAATCATATTCAAGCCGATTTTTATGAAAATACCGGATGGTTCAACGTATATAACCTTTTCTCCGGAGAAATCATCTGGCCCAGAGGATTCTCTCTTGAACACATTAAAACGGCGCCGGATAAAAATAAGGCGGTCAATAAATCCTGTTATTGTCCCGTACAACAAGGATTAGCCGATGAAAACCCGGATATTGACGCCATTTACAGAATGATTTTCCCCCTGCCTTTTAATTTCAGGCAAGCAACCGATTCCGCTTTAGGAAAGAATACGTGGTGTCCGTTCAACAGCCAAAACACAACATGGTTCAAAGAGGTCTTTATATTGATGTACCTGCCTTCGTACTGTAGCTTCAGAATGACAGACATCTGGCGTAGTTTTGTCGTACAGAGAATCTGTTGGGAAAACGACATGAGTATCTTATTCCATCATGCAACCGTATGGCAGGAAAGAAATGAACATAACCTGCTGACCGACTTCAAGGATGAACTGCCCGGCTATAATAACAACAACGAAATCGTTAAACGGTTAATGAATCTGAAATTACAAAAGGGCATGGCATATCTTCCCGATAATCTGTTGACATGTTATAAGATGTTTATCGATATGGATCTCATGGACAAAAAAGAACTCGATCTGATCAATGCCTGGATCAAAGATGTAAATATGCTTATACTTTGCTCGGGATAAACTTGCGAGAAAAAAAGCAGAAAGCAGAACGCAAATAAGAACCACATAGCGGTTTGTAACGCCATCTTCCGACGGCTTCCTGCTTTCTGCTTTCTGCTGACATATCACAAAACCATGCCGCGTGCAATATATATTTAAAAAATAAAATAATGGCAAAGCAAAAACCAAATACGGCCCGAAAATTTCAGGAAGATAAAAAGACAAGCCCGTTCCCCTTTTTCATTACCGGACTTATTTTCATCGTTTTAAGCCTGTTTATTTCTTTTGCCCCCGACATAACAAGGGGATGGGGATTCAATTACATCAAATATTTCTCGCCCCCGGTAATCGCCTTATACTACCTGTTGCTGCTATGCTTCTGGCTCCCGCCTGTCAATAAGGTCATTGTCAATATCATAACCGGAATAAGCAGGAAACAGATCATTTCTTGCGGAACTAAATACAAATACTTCCTGTTCGCTCTTATCAGCATCGTTTTCGGATTCGTATTCTGTCTGCTGAAAATCAAGTACATATTCCTCGGAGACCTGGACCTGCGGGCAAAACATATAGAAGAAGGAGTCATGATAAACGATGAATACGTGACCATGCTGTTTTTTAAGTATGCGCAAGCATTTCTTCATTCAAAGGCGGGTTTTACCGGTATCCGGACATTACAGTTGTTCGATTATATCACAGGCGCCCTTTTCATGTTCATCTCCTTATGTACTTCGAATCTTACAGGAAATACGTTTCTTAAAAAGTTATCCGTTTTTGTGGTTAGCGCCTTGTCATTAACCATTTTACTGCAGTTTTGCGGCTATACCGAAATATACGCTTTTCCCGTATTATTCCTTAATCTCTATCTTTTTACCTGCGTTCTCCACCTGAAAGGAAAGGTCGGCATCTACCTGCCGCTCATCGTGTTATTAACAGGGATCGCATTACACTTAATGCTGGTATGTATGTTTCCTTCGTTTGTATTCCTTTTTTACAGGAATGTATTATGGAAACATGCTCTATTCCGCAAAAAGAGCGTTATAATTGCGCTGCTCCTGATATCATCTCCTTTCATATACATAGCGGTCGACAAGTTCGCCCTGTCTAAAATGATGGTATTCGGTACGGATGACAAGGAACTGATGACCATGTTTTCATTAAGTCATTTCAAGGAATTTCTCAACTCCCAGGTTTTAGCTTCCGGAATCGGTTTCTTCATCTGGTTGATGACTCTCCTGCATAGCCTGATCGATCGCATAAAATACGATGTAACCCAATGGTTTTTATTCATTTCCTGCCTGTCAATTGTCGGGCTGATGTTTGTTTTCGATCCGCACCGGGGTTCCGGCGACTGGGATATCCTGGCTTTTCCCGCCGTAGTTTATACCCTGAGTAATGCTTACTACCTTATATCATTACATGATAAAAAAATGTGTAACAATATAAAGTATGGGATATTAATGATCTGCGGATTCTCTGTTTTACATACATCCATGTGGATAGCCACAAACAAAACAGACGCTTCCGTCGGATGGGTAGAACAGGCTTTTGAAAATGATCCGGCACGTTACTACAAAAAATCATTAAACAACGAAGCCATGCTGGCATTGATGTTCGGAGTAAACGAACTGGAAGACAGATCGCTGAAATGGCACAAAATAGCATACCGCAAATATCCGGATGATGCGCGAATGGGCTTCAATTATGCAAACGAACTGTTAAAGCAGAAACAGACTGATGAAGCAATCGCTATACTGGAGAACATGACAAACAAATTTCCTCTCTATCCGCTATCCTACCCTATACTGGTCGGTATATATATTGAAAATAAAGATTACAAATCTTTGTATAATTTATTGACAAAACTGGAGGCGGCTTATAATAAATATCCGGATATATTTGACGGCAGGCTGTCAAAAGAACGCGTCAACCAGTTTCTTATGTTATTAAACAATCTAAGGAATGCGTCAAATCAATAAACCCCGTCAGGGATAAACCTTGCGGCATTTTATCAACACTTTTTTATTATCCGACAAGGTGGTAGCAAACAAATAAGCGCTTCCGCCGTCAGCTATACGCATACGCTTGCGTAATTCATCCGCCGGAAGAGGAAAATTCCGGACGGAAATGTTTGCCCGGGGTATATCCGAAGCCAGCGTTTTACAAGTCCGGCTACTAAAAGGTATTATTTCTGCTATTTCAAATATCCTGCCCGAAAATGACGGTATCGGATGGTCGGACGTATAAAGGTGGCTACTCGCATGTAATTTTTCCACGCCATACCGTAATGCCGCCGATTTATAAGCTCCGGCTTTCAAGACGGAAGAATTGGGCTCATACAAATACCGGCCCATATTCCCGGCAAGAGAAACAACGGCAGAACGTTCATCCGACAAATGAAAACGAAACGATTGTTCCATCCCATCCGCCGTATAGTTAATACAAATAATTTCCGGATCAGGCTTTTTATCCGGCAAGTCTGTCGATCCGGATTCCGGCGGCAAACCTCCGGCAATGATCAAAAGTTCCTTGCAATCGTTTTTTACCGAAACAATATGCACTTCACGAGCTTCCGGAAGCTGCTTTAATAACTGTGTAAGATCCAACATCGGCGAAAGCTTGACAATAACCTTATATCTCCCCTGCAGCAAGGTCCATATCTTTGTCAGATCCGGTTCGCAGTCGCTTATTGCAAACATTCGCCTGTTCCCCGCGCCGCGCCGCGCCGGATCCATATAAAATACGTTTATATCAGCGATATGTCCGTAATTTCCGGTAACGAACTCCACCGCATCACAATTTACGACACAAACATTGGAAACTCCAAGCAAATTCAAATTATAGCGCGCCGCATCGCAGTATGCCCCATTTTGCTCTACATAGGTGACGCGCTTTACTTTTTGCGAAAAAAAATAGGCGTCAACGCCCAAACCTCCTGTCAGATCGCAAAGCCGATCGTCATTCCGTACAAACCGCCGTTTATATAAGGCCGTAATTTCCGACGAACATTGTTCGGTTGCCAATATTGACGGAAAGAACAAACGATCATCATGATACCATGACGGTATTTTATCCTTTATCCTGTTTCTTGCTTTTATCTGTCCGACAGCCGCCTTAACATCCACGCCTTTATAACGGAAAGCGCTCAATAAAAGCTCCGACAGATCATCTTCTGCATGATCCCGTATAAATTTCCGTAATGTATCCGTCATTTCCATCGGCACAAAAATACATAAATATATTTCGTATCTCTTTCAACTTATATTTTAATTTGTGTTATCTTTGTTGCCTGATTAATTATTATTTATCAATGAAAACTCTTAAATACGCATTATTACTTGCTGCGATGGCGCTTTCCGTTAATTATGCATCTGCGCAATCCGATGATAAAGGTACGGAAGATACTTCCGGAGAAGTTATCGCCTTAAATAAAGAAGACTTTCTCAAAAAAGTATATAACTACGAAAAAAACAAAGACAGTCTGATATACGAGGGCAATCTCCCCTGTATCATTGATTTCTATGCAGACTGGTGCGGACCGTGCAAGAAAGTAGAACCTGTACTCAAAGAACTCGCCAAAGTATACAGCGGCAAAATCGTTATTTACAAAATAAATACGGACAAAGAAAAAGAGTTAGCGATGGCTTTTGGCGTCAGAAGTATACCGACCTGTCTTTTCATTCCGGCAAAGGGAAATCCTCAATCGACAATGGGAGCGCTACCACGCGAGACATTTGTAAAAGTGATTGATGAATTTTTATTAAAATAAACAATATCTTTACGATGGGCATACCACGTCTCACGGACACTTTTTCCATCACCCTGTTTTTTTTCATTTTCAGCAGTGCAAATAGCGTAAAAGTCAATATAATTACCTACTTTTGCATCGCAAAAATTATTGACGAAAATATAGCATTATGAAGTATAACACTAACGCAAAACGCCTTACCCTGCCGGAGTACGGACGTAATATTCAAAACATGGTCGATTACTGTCTTACGATAGGAAACAGAAATGAACGTAACCGGTGCGCAAATACGATTATCAGCATTATGGGAAATATGTTCCCTCACTTACGGGATGTGAATGATTTTAAACATATATTATGGGATCATCTGGCAATCATGTCGGATTTCAAACTTGATGTCGATTATCCTTACGAGACTTTGAAGAAAGAAAACCTTTATCATCGTCCGCCTCATGTTTTATATAATAACAACGAAATAATATACCGTCATTATGGGGAAACCCTCGAACGCCTTATCAACAAAGCGGCAGGAATGGAAGAAGGCGAAGAAAAGGAAGCGCTGGTTCGCCTGATAGCCAATCAGATGAAAAAATCGTTTCTGATATGGAATAAAGACTCCGTCGACGATCGTAAGATACTGAAAGACCTCGCCGAATTATCGGAAGGAAAAGTCGTTCGCAACGAAGAATCGTTCAAGCTTACCGAGGCGGCAGACCTGATAGATACTCCACAACGAAATAATAAAAAGAACAAAAAAAATCATTCACGTAAAGGATAATGAGCTCTTTTAACATAGAAGGCGGCCATAAACTAAGCGGCGACATATACCCGCAGGGCGCAAAAAATGAGGCCCTGCAGATTATCAGCGCCACATTACTTACTCCCGAACGGATCGAAGCGCATCATATTCCCGATATACTCGACATTCGCAATCTTATATGCCTGTTGGAAAAAATGGGAGTCAAAACAGAGCGTTTGTCCGACGAATCATATTCATTTCAGGCCGACGAAATAAATATTGACTACATGTATTCGGAAGAGTATGCACGTAAAGTTTCATCCTTACGCGGATCGGTCCTTATGGCAGGCCCAATGCTCGGACGTTTTGGAAAAGCCGTACTTCCGCAGACAGGAGGCGATAAAATCGGGCGGCGCAGACTTGATACTCATCTGATCGGATTTCAGGCCTTGGGAGCCGAGTTTAATCATGATAAACATCACATCTGCGAAATAACCGCCTCGAAGCTAAAAGGCTGTTATATGTTGCTTGACGAAGCGTCGGTAACCGGTACGGCTAATATAATTATGGCGGCCGTACTGGCACAAGGGAAGACAACCATCTATAATGCAGCGTGCGAACCGTATATCCAGCAATTGTCGGAGATGCTGAACCGCATGGGCGCCAAAATATCCGGTATCGGCTCAAACCTTCTTACTGTCGAAGGAGTAAAAGAGTTACACGGAACTACCCATACCGTGCTTCCCGATATGATCGAAGTCGGCAGTTTTATCGGTATGGCTGCCATGACCGGTTCCGAAATAACAATAAAGAATACAGCTTATGATAAGTTGGGTATAATACCCGCTGCATTCCGTCGTTTAGGCATAAAACTTGAAAACAGAGATGACGATATTTGTGTTCCCGCGCAAAGCAAATATCAGATAGAGACATTTATAGACGGCTCTATCATGACAATTGCCGATGCTCCCTGGCCGGGCCTGACTCCCGACCTGCTGAGCGTAATGCTTGTTGTCGCAACACAGGCAGAAGGAAGCGTGCTTATACATCAGAAGATGTTTGAAAGTCGCCTGTTTTTTGTAGATAAACTTATAGACATGGGAGCGCAGATCATACTCTGCGATCCGCACCGTGCAACCGTCATAGGGCACGGAAAACGTCAGAGACTGCGATGCGCGAAAATGGCGTCGCCGGATATACGTGCAGGTATAGCGCTGCTGATTGCTGCAATGAGCGCCAATGGAACCAGTTGCATTGATAATATTGAACAGATAGACAGGGGGTACCAGAGGATTGACGAACGTCTGAACGCTCTCGGAGCGCGTATAACAAGGCTGAACTCATAATGATAAAAGAAGACGACTTATTTAAAATAGGGCAAATGACTAAGCCGCACGGTATAAAAGGGGAAATTTCACTTTTAACAGACTATGATATATCCGGTATTTCCGGCAACCCTTATATTGTATGCAACATGGATGGTATATGGGTACCTTTTTTCATCCGTTCATACAGACAAAAAAGTAATACGGTAACGCTTGTTAAACTTGAAGATATCGATTCCGAAGATGATGCAAAATTACTGACAGGAAAAGCGGCATACGTTCCTTTAAAAATGTTGCCGCCGGGTGATCATACCCTGATCAACCGGGAATACATCGCAGGATATACGGTCATTGAAAATAAATCCGGAGAGATCGGACAGGTAAAAGAGGTTGACGACAGCACGTTGAATATTCTGCTTAAAGTCGATTATAAGGGAAACGAAATATTGATTCCCGCAGCGCTTATTACGGCAATTAATCAGGAGCATAAAACGATGGAAGCGTCATTACCGGAAGGATTTTTAGAAATATAAAAATGAGAAAAAAACGACAAAATAAATCATTCTGGAAACAGATTCGGTTCAAATACAAATTTTCATTCTTCAACGAATCCACGTTGGAAGAGGTATGGTCATTCCGCCTGTCGCAGCTTTCCGTTTTTATTTATATTTGTCTGTTTGCGTTTATCCTTACGACCCTCACCTCCATCATCATCATACTCACGCCGATACGCAATTATCTGCCCGGATACCTGGACGTGGAAGTTCGTAAAGAAATTCTTCAAAACGCATTGAGAGCCGATTCGCTGGAAGAAAAAATAGCCATCCAGTCCCGTTATCTGGAAAATCTGTCGGCCATCTTATCCGGAAATATAAGCGTCGATTCCATACGAAATAACGATTCGGCGTCGCTCATCCATATAGACTACTACATCCCTCGTAGCGACAGAGAATCGGCATATATAAAGAGATTCGAAGAAGATGAAAAATATAACCTTACGGCGCTGAATCCAAATCCTCCGCAAACTGAAATATTTTTCTACAAACCCCTTAATGGAATCATTTCTGCCGCCTTTAATCCCGATAAACTGCACTTCGGGATCGACCTTACTTCCGCTCTGAGAGAAAATGTAATCGCGACGCTTGACGGAACCGTCATATATACGGGATTTGACCCTAATTACGGAAATGTAATATCCTTGCAGCATAAGAACGATTTTATTTCTATCTATAAACATAACAATATACTTCTGAAAGAGATCGGCGACCGGGTTATTGCCGGCGAAGCGATTGCCATCGTCGGAAATACAGGCGAACTGTCGACCGGACCGCATCTTCACTTTGAACTGTGGTACAAAGGCGCTCCGGTCAACCCTGAAGATTATATTGCTTTTTAAATAATAAAACCGGGAAAGAAACAAAATGGCAAAACAGTTGGCGATATTAGGTTCTACAGGTTCTATCGGCACGCAGGCGTTAGAGGTAATCGGCGAGTACGGCGATCTGTTCGAAGTATACGCCCTGACGGCTAATAACAATGCCGAATTGCTGATTGAACAGGCTCATAAATATATGCCCGATACGGTTGTTATTGCAAATGAAAAAAAATATCCGGAAGTAAAAGAAGCGCTGGAAGACTTACCAATAAAAGTATGGGCGGGTACGGATGCAATTGCTCAAGTTGTCACAGCCGAGCCCATAGACATGGCGCTCACGGCGATGGTGGGTTATGCGGGGCTTCGACCAACAATAGAAGCCATTAAGTCCAAAAAAGCCATTGCCCTTGCAAACAAAGAAACATTAGTTGTAGCAGGCGAATTGATAACCGGTCTGGCAAATGAAAATCAAACGCCTGTCATACCGGTCGATTCGGAACATTCTGCCATATTCCAATGCCTCAACGGCGAATGGCGCAATCCTGTAGAAAAAATCCTTCTTACGGCGTCGGGCGGCCCTTTTTTCTTCAAAACGAAAGAAGAACTTAAAAGCGTCACCAAAGAACAGGCGCTGAAACATCCGAACTGGAATATGGGCGCCAAAGTTACCATCGATTCGGCGTCATTAATGAACAAGGGCTTCGAAATGATTGAAGCCAAATGGCTGTTCGGCGTAAAACCGGAACAGATAGAAATCGTTATACACCCACAGTCGATCATTCATTCCATGGTACAGTTTAACGACGGGGCTATTATGGCTCAACTGGGCATACCGGATATGAAATTACCCATATCATACGCCCTTTCATATCCCGAACGTCTCAAAAGCCAATCTAAAAGACTGGACTTTTCTTCCTGCCGGTCGTTCACCTTTGAGAAACCGGATACAAATAAGTTCCCTAACCTGGCATTTGCTTTTGATGCTATAAACAAAGGAGGTAATATGCCGTGCATCCTGAATGCCGCAAACGAAATTGCAGTCGATGCTTTCTTGAAGGAGAAAACAGGATTCTTACAAATGAGCGATATCATTGAACAAACAATGGCAAAAACGTCATTTATTGCAAAGCCCTCTTACGATGATTATGTATATACGGACGCCGAAGCCCGAAACATTGCCGAACAACTGATAAAAATAAAATAAACTGATTTAAATATATGGAAACATTTTTGATTAAAGCGTTACAACTGATCTTAAGCCTCTCGATACTGGTGCTTGTACATGAATTCGGGCATTTTATATTTGCACGGTTATTCAAGGTGCGCGTAGAAAAATTTTATCTTTTCTTTGACCCCTGGCTTTCGCTATTCAAATTTAAACCTGAAAACAGCGATACCGAATATGGTATAGGATGGCTTCCTCTCGGCGGCTATTGCAAAATATCAGGAATGATAGACGAATCGCTCGATAAGGAACAAATGGCCGAGCCTCCCAAGCCTTACGAATTTCGTTCAAAGCCGGCCGGACAACGTCTGCTGATCATGACGGCAGGAGTCATTTTCAATTTCCTCCTGGCCTTATTCATTTACTCCATGGTTTTATTGCACTGGGGCGATACCTACCTGCCGTTAAAGAACGTAACTTATGGAATGGAATACAGCAACACTTTCAGGAATATTGGCTTTGTTGACGGGGATATACTGCTAAAAGCAGACACAACGATTCTTGAACGTTTCAATGAAGATTGTCTTCGTAAAGTGGTAAAATCAAAAACCGTAACCGTTCTTCGTGACGGAAAAGAAATTATAATAGCTATTCCCGACGATTTAATGCAACGGATATTACGCGACAAAGAAGGTTTTGCCTATTACCGCTATCCGATGATCGTCAGCGAAGTAAACGGACCGTCTGCCATTGAAGCGGGACTCAAAGAAAACGACCGTATTACTTGTGTGAACGGGATAAATACGGCGGTAGCCACGGAGGTTGTCGGCGAATTATATGCCAACAGAGGAAACACGGTACGGATAGAGGTGATGCGCAACGGACGACAAGTGGCGATGGATATCCCTGTCGATACGGCCGGACGTCTTGGGATAACGGCTAAGGCTAACCCTTTAAGCATCTATAAAACCGTCACGGTTAGATACAATTTTTTCAGTTCGTTTCCTGCCGGCGCCAGGTTAGGTATTAATACGCTGAAAGGCTATGTTAACGACATGAAGTATGTATTCACAAAAGAAGGAGCAAAAAGCGTCGGAGGGTTCGGAGCCATAGGAAATCTCTTCCCGGCAACATGGAACTGGCGCTTATTCTGGGAACGCACCGCATTTCTGTCAATCATACTTGCATTCATGAATATACTTCCTGTACCTGCGCTCGATGGCGGACATGTCATGTTCTTACTCTATGAGGTCGTTACGCGACGTAAGCCCGGAGATAAATTTCTTGAATATGCGCAAATCGGGGGTATGATCATCTTATTTTCATTAATTATATTTGCCAATGGAAACGACCTTGTCCGGTTCTTTTTCCGGTAGAACCCATATTTAACTTTTAAAAATGAAAAAGGCGCTGCATCAATTAGGAGAATATGTGCTTCTCATGAAGAAAGCTATTGCAATACCTACGCGGTGGAGCATGTTCTTCAAACAGCTGATTAAGGAGATCTGCAAACTGGGGGTCGATTCCATCTGGATTGTCGTCGTTATATCGGTATTCATCGGTACTGTAATCGCTATTCAGATATCATTGAACATAGGCTCGCCGTTGATTCCCAAATTTACGATCGGCTATACGACGCGCGAGATTATACTGTTGGAGTTTTCTTCATCTATCATGTGCCTGATCCTCGCCGGCAAGGTAGGCAGTAATATCGCATCCGAAATAGGAACAATGCGCGTGACCGAACAGATTGACGCAATGGAGATGATGGGAGTTAATTCTGCAAATTTCCTGATAATGCCCAAAATTATGGGATTGATGCTGTTCATCCCCGTACTGGTCATATTCAGTATGGTCACCGGCATCGCGGGAGGTATCTTTGCGAGTTACACCGGCGGCGGTATGACGCCTTCATCATTTGAGTTCGGGCTACAATACTATTTTAACCCATTCTACATCTGGTATTCGATCATAAAGTCCGTAGTTTATGCGTTCATTATCGCATCCATATCGTCCTATTTCGGATATATGGTGAAAGGAGGCTCCCTGATGGTAGGAAAAGCCAGCACAAACGCCGTTGTCATGAGCAGCATTATGATATTACTGGCCGATGTTATACTAACCCATATAATGTTGACATGATTGAAGTGAAAAATCTGATAAAATCGTTTGACGGAAGAAATGTTCTACATGATATAAGTACGATTTTTGAAACCGGCAAGACGAATCTTATCATAGGAAGGAGCGGATCCGGAAAAACTGTTTTATTGAAAAATGTGATTGGGCTTATGCTTCCCGACGCCGGAGAAATTCTTTTTGACGACAGAAATTTATTAAACATGAGCAAAAAGGAAACCCTCGCTCTGCGACGCGAGATGGGCTTGCTATTTCAGGGATCCGCCCTGTTCGACAGCATGACCGTCCTGGAAAACGTCATGTTTCCATTGGATATGTTTTCAAACGACGCTATCCGCGAACGTAAAAATCGCGCTATGACGTGCCTGGAAAGGGTCGCATTATCCAACGATACATACAACCTGTTTCCTTCCGAAATAAGTGGAGGGATGATGAAAAGGGCGGCCATAGCCCGGGCAATCGTATTGCAGCCGAAATATCTGTTTTGCGACGAACCGAATTCCGGATTAGATCCGAAAACATCGCTGATCATAGACGAACTGATACACAGTATCACCAAAGAGTATGGCATGACAACCGTTATCAATACGCATGATATGAATTCAGTGATGAATATAGGCGAAACGATCATCTTTATCAAAGAAGGCATGAAAGAATGGGGAGGCGCAAAAGAACAGGTAATAAATTCAAATAACAAAGCGCTGGAAGAATTTATATTTGCTTCCGACCTCCTCCGCAAGGCAAAAGAAATGGAAGATGGAAAAGAAAAATAATAAAGCGAAAAAAATCCAAATAAATAACTGATTATCAAAAATTAAAAATAATTTTGTAGAGACTTGTATAGCCGCAAATGATAGAATCGATATATGCGCAACATTCAACTGTATAGATTTGTAGAGTGTAATTCCCATTACCAAAACTTAACTTTGCCATTCAATTCTGAATTATTGTTTAAAATAAATGAATTATTTAAAGCAGTGTACGAAGATTCGAAATATATTTAACGAGAAAATTATTAATAATGAAACGTATAGCATTGATTTTCCTGAGTGCAATATTACTCGTGGCTTGTAACAATAAGAATAATAAATTTGAACCTCCTGAACCGCCGGTTAACCCGGACGTCAAAGAGATATCCCTGAATATCCATGTTCCCCCGAACAGTCTGTCTACTTATGCGAGAGAAGACGCCAGCGCATTTGAAAACCGTATTGACTCCGTATTCATCAATCTATATCAGGGATCATTAACAACTCCGATACATCAAGGTAAATTCGGAGGAACAGACCTCACCCGAATCAGCGATTCGGTTGTCAGGGTAGGATACGAAGTCGACAATATCACTACCGGAACGCTCACGGTACAGGTTTTTGCCAACAAAAGGGAACCTGTAAAAATAAGTAATGAGATACCCATTCCGGCCGGAACATTAAATACGTCATTTTATATGAGCGGAAAAGCGACGCTGACATACGCAGGTAATTCTTATGCCGGAGAAGTGCATGTGGTCCGTAATGTAGCAAAACTGCGTATAAACATATCAAAAGGAAGCGTTGTGTATCCATCGGATTTGGAAATAGATTACAGCGGCGTGAAAATTGAAGTTGAACAAACGCCCGACAGTACTTCATGGTTTGAAAATACGCCTTTAAATACGACCTTCACCGGCTATTCCGAACGAGCAGGGAGTAATTTACGCCATAATAGCAGCTTCACAACGTCTGCCGGAGGCCAAATCGATTCGCTCTACCTGTATGAAAATTTACGCAGCGACCCCTACGGTAACGGAACCAATGGAACAAAAATTAAAGTTACCATACCAACAACGTCAAGCGAAGGAAATAAAAGTTCCTACTTTACTTATACATTGTACACGAATGCGACCAATTATACCATTTTAAGAAACTATATCTACATTTTAGATATAAAAGTTCGCGCACAGAGTCTGGAACCGTTAATCACGCTGGATGTACAACCCTGGAATGATGTAAACGTCGAAGGCTCGATCCACGGTACCTACCTGACAATGGACGCCTCGGAAATTGTATTTGACAGTAACGGCGTAGCAACCGTAAACTTCTGTACGGATGCGCAAGCAGTCTATTTTGACTACTCCGGGTTTAATGACGATCCGGCAAACAGCGTAAAAATAGGCGCCGACATTCCGCCTGTCGGAATAGACGAGACCAGCCCGGAACTGGCGCCTGACGGATTTAGCGATGGCCGGATATTGCTGGACAAACAACATTGCGGAAGTTTTGGATTCCGATTAGATCCGAATAAATTCCCGGACTTCTCTGCCATCAATTTCAGCGGTAAAATATGCCTCAGAGCCGGAAACATCGTGAAATGCCTGTCATTCCCCGCAAAAAATACATACGACGCCCATTTCATTGTAGGAGAAACAATATTAAACGGAGAAACGTTCACCAACGCAACGGCGACGAAGGACAACGGAAGCGGCGACTGGTTAAAAATATCGACAAGCAGACTATACACGACTGCTGCATCTACATCATATTCAGGCGCTGCCGCACCGTTATACCTGCATTTGGATGAAAATCTGTCGGGATCGATACGAACCGGAAGCGTTACGTTAGTAAACGGCAGCGTAGAAAAGAAAATCTATATCTCGCAGCTTCCGGCTCTCCGGGTAGGAAGATTCGGTTATACGCCCGTAACAACCACCGATGCAAACATATACACGTCCGACTTGTATACGGAACAACGATACGAGTACGGCACATTACCTTCATATATAAATGGAGAAGATAACGCGGCAACGCCGGGTAACGCATTATACAACGGGCGTATGACGTCAATCGCTACATTTAGCCAGACTGATTACACTAATCAATTCAATTATCAGAATACAAAGTATCAGGCAATGAATTATTGCGCATTTAAAAATCGCGATGAAGACGGAGACGGAACAATTGAACAGGATGAAATTAAATGGTATTTACCTGCGCAGGCTCAGCTGATGGCGATGTGGGTATCCTATGAATCTTACAAGGATGTATCGACAGCAAACTTTTACAGGTATGCAAATAATGCTAAGACCTATGCCGATATACACTGGTGTGCGACAGATAACACCGGCTATCCATCACAAGCGCAATATATAAACTTCAATTACGGAAATGTCGGACATTATGAAAGAGTCTCGAAATACTGGGTGCGTTGCGTTCGCGATGCAGGCACGGCTTCGACGTCAATGGTAGCAAACAACAATCCCGGATCATCTGAGTATCCGACAATTGATTTCAGCATAGGATTGCCCGCAAGCGCTTATACTTCAATCAGCAAACCCCATGTAGACGGCGGTACTGAAGCAGGCGATGTAAACAAAACCGTATATAAAAAATTACGCGTCGCAAAACAGGATCATACAGATAGCGGAGTAGCAACATGGACCGGAAACTTTGACTGTGGCGCAAATTATTCGGAACCCGGGGCAACAAACACAAACTGGCGACTCCCGACACAACGCGAATTACAGGCTATATGGATGCTGCAGGATGAATTAAAGAGCGTTTGCAATACATTTGAATATTTAAGCGACGACTATTACTGGAGCAACACAAGCGCGTCCACAACTGGAACACCTCCAAATAATTACACAAATGCGTGGACAATTTTCGGAGGCAGAACTCCTTTAGGAGGCGCCGGGAATGTCCCTCATCAGTTGAAAACAACACCTCTCAGAGTCAGGTGCGTGATGGAAATTCCGTAATTAATCCGGTTTCATTATTCATTATTACAATAATTTATCGGGCAACCGGTAAACAAAAAAAAGCAGCTATCGCGAGATACCTGCTTTTTTTGTTTTACACTTTCGGGTCGCCTGTAATTATAATCCGAATGCTTCTTTTACTTTACCGATATAGTCCAACTTTTCCCAGGTGAACAATTCGACTTCTGCTACGACAGGTTTAGTATAACGCGAGGCAAATATTTTCCTGACAGATTTCGGCGTATGTCCCATATGACCATAAGACGCCGTTTCCAGATAGATCGGATTACGCAGTTTCAGGCGTTCCTCAATCGCTTTCGGACGCATGTCGAATATCGTCGCTATCTTATCGGAGATCTCTCCATCCGACATATTTATCTTAGCGCGCCCAAAGGTATTGACAAATATATTCATCGGTTTTGCAATGCCGATAGCATACGATACCTGAACAAGAATCTCATCAGCCACGCCCGCCGCCACCAGATTTTTTGCAATATGACGCGAAGCGTAAGCGGCCGAACGATCTACTTTCGAGGGATCTTTTCCCGAAAAAGCGCCGCCGCCATGCGCTCCTTTTCCGCCGTACGTATCAACGATGATCTTGCGTCCCGTAAGTCCGGTATCGCCATGAGGACCGCCGATCACGAATTTGCCTGTCGGATTTACATAGTAAGTAATGCGATCATCAAACAAAGCCTTGACTTTGGGAGGATATTGCGCCTTAACGCGCGGTATAAGAATATTCTTCACGTCTTCAGCTATCTTGCGCTGCATCATTTCGTCCGCTTCCTGCTGCGACAAGCCGTTTTCCGGTAAGACAAATTCATCATGCTGCGTAGATATGACAATCGTATCGATACGCAACGGCGTTCCGTTATCATCATATTCGATCGTCACCTGGCTCTTTGCATCAGGGCGGAGATACGGCATCTTTTCGATCTCTTTCTTGCGTATTACGGCAAGTTCCTTTAACAAACTATGCGCCAGATCAAGAGCCAGCGGCATATAATTCTCCGTTTCATTCGTCGCATAACCAAACATCATCCCCTGGTCGCCGGCGCCCTGATCATAAGGATTTTGCCTTTCAACGCCACGATTGATATCCGGACTCTGTTCATGAATGGCAGAAAGAACTCCGCACGATTTTGCCTCAAACTGATACTCGCTCTTTGTATAGCCGATCTTTTCTATTACCCGGCGTACCGTATCCTGAACATCCACATAGGCGTCCGATTTAACCTCGCCGGCTACAACAACCTGTCCGGTAGTAACCAGCGTTTCGCATGCCACTTTAGAGTTTTTATCCTGGGCCAAAAAAGCGTCCAGTAATGCGTCCGATATCTGATCGGCGACTTTGTCAGGGTGTCCTTCCGACACCGATTCTGAAGTAAATAGATAACTCATTACCTTATCATTTATAAGTTAAACATATAAGTAACGAACCAACGTGAGGGAAATTTACGCCCAACGGCAAGAAAATGGAGTGTGATTCTTTTTAGCATTTTTTTCTTGTGGTTGCAAGCAGTCCAAATCTGTCCACGTCAATTCGAATGCAAAATTATAAAAAATAACGATACAATGCGCAAAAACTATGTTAATTATTATTTATTTAATTTCCAGCTTATCGCTCACTTCAAATTCATTATTATCCGCATCATAAAATTTATACTCCAGAAAACCAAGGCTTTGATCCGGAATAATCTTCATATGACGGCTGTACTTCCATTGCCAGCGTTTCAACATTGAGATAAGCCCCCTTGATATGTAAGCATATACATACGGATGCACATAAAGTTTAAACTTCTTCATATTCAATTTATTCGTCAGATTATCAAGTTTCTCTTCAAGCGTATCCGTAAACAGGATAGAAGGTTTTGAGTGACCGGTACCCAGACATGTCGGACATTTTTCCGATGTATCCATATCGAGCACGGAACGGACGCGCTGACGCGTAATCTGCATCAGGCCGAATTTACTCAACGGCAAAATATTATGACGCGCACGGTCGCGAGACATAGCCGCAGTCATCTGCTCAAACAATTTATGACGATGCGCAGCATCTGTCATATCGATAAAATCCACAACGATGATCCCCCCCATATCGCGTAAACGCAGCTGGCGGGCTAATTCATTTACTGCGGCAATATTCACATTAAAAGAAGCTTCTTCCGGCTCGTTACCATTCTTACCGGAACGATTGCCGCTGTTGACGTCCACTACATGCATGGCCTCCGTATGCTCTATAATCAGGTAAGCGCCGTTTTTGAATGTCACCGCACGCGCAAGCGATGATTTTATCTGTTTGGTAACTGCGAAATGGTCAAATATGGGAAGTTCGCCGGTATAATGCTTGACAATGCCCTTTTGTTCCGGCGATATTAGCGTCACATAGTCAAGTACGCTTTTATAAGCGTCGCCGTCATTGATATAAATATGCTCAAATGTAGGATTAAGGACGTCGCGCAACAAAGCTACCATCCGCGAAGTCTCCTCATAAAACAGGGAAAGTTTTTTCGCTTTGGGCAGTTTAACTATATTATCATCAAAACGCTTTTGTAGCGTTTTCAGCTCATGATCAAGTTCAGCTACGCGCTTTCCTTCAGCAGAAGTACGTACAATCACGCCAAAATTTTTAGTTTTAACGCTTTGGATAAGCTGGCGTAAACGTACGCGTTCTTCGTTGGATTTGATTTTCGTGGATACGGATACCTTGTCGTAGAACGGTATTAAAACAAGATTGCGTCCTGCAAACGACAGTTCTGCCGTCAATCGCGGCCCTTTGGTCGATATCGGTTCTTTTGCTATCTGAACTAAAATTTCCTCGCCGGCCGTAAGTACGTCTGTGATCTTTCCATCTTTAGAAAGCTCAGGCAGAAAAGAAAGCTTTGAATAAGGAACATTTTTTTTATCGCCTGACAGCAGCTTTTTCAAAAATTTCTGCTGCGTATTAAAATTAGGACCAAGATCCTGATAATGAAGAAATCCTTCTTTTTTATAACCTACATCAATAAACGCGGCATTAAGTCCCGGCAGTAACTTTTTAACTTTTCCGAAATAGATATCGCCTACGGCATAAGATTCATTACGGGTTTCTTTTTGAAACTCGACAAGAACATTATCTTCCATCACAGCGATGGATACTTCTTTAGGGGTTACATCTACGATTATATCGCTTACCACGTTTATCTACGCTTTACATATTACATAAGATAAGATAAGATAAGATAAGATAAGTAAAAGAACAAACTTAAATAACTTATCTTTATTAAGCTTGTTCTTTCACATCCCTTTATCCCGGACTTATTTATTTCTTCTTATGTCTATTTTTTTTCAGTCTTTTTTTACGCTTATGCGTAGCCATTTTATGTCTCTTTCTTTTCTTACCGCTTGGCATAATACTTTTATTTTATATGGTTCTTATTTTTTCTTTTTAGATTTTTTCTTTCCGCCGGCAATAGCTTCCATAAAAGTTTTTGCAGGTTTGAATGCCGGAATATTATGTTCAGGAATAGTTATCGTAGTATTTTTTGAAATATTACGAGCTTTTTTCTCGGCTCTTTTCTTCAAAATGAAACTGCCGAAGCCTCTCAAATAAACATTTTCGCCTTCCTCCAAAGACTGCTTAATTGTCCCCATGTAAGAGGTAATGATGCTTAGAATCACTTTTTTCTCAACGCCTGTGCTTTTTGATATCAGGCTAATAAGTTCTGCTTTAGTCATGTTAAATAATTTATTAAATGAATATTACGTTCCGATTTTTGGAGTGCAAATATACTACTTTTCCATGACAGAGAAAAAAAAATGACTTTTTTTTTTGTGTTAAATCAACTTTTATCTTCTTCCTTAGCAAAAAAATGACCTGATTAAGTTTGATTTAACGGAATAAAAACAAGCAAACCAATCAAATATCAACAAAAAAGAATATAAATTTTGGATAATAAAAAATAGTTCATACATTTGTACATATTTATCATTTATTAAATATTAATATTATGTCATTGAATAAAGTTATTTTAATTGGCAATGCAGGAAAGGACCCCGACGTACGTTATTTTGATAACGGAAATGCCCTGGCCAACTTTCCGCTGGCAACATCCGAGCGCGGATATAAGCTTGCAAACGGAACAGAAGTCCCCGAACGCACCGAGTGGCACAATATTGTGGCCTCTCGCGATCGCGCGCAATTTGTTGAAAAATACGTAAAGAAAGGCTCTTCCGTTTACGTTGAAGGCAAAATACGCACACGTAATTATGATGATAAGGACGGCATTAAGCGCTATATTACGGAAATATATGCCGACCGTATCGAATTCTACTCAACCGGTAGCGGACGGCGTGACGGCGCGAATGAAAGCGGTACAACCGCATTGACCGACCCCGTTAACCCTCCTGCACCCGCCGACATTCCGGCAGTGTCGGATCAGGCTGACGATCTGCCGTTTTAAAAGTACTAACTAATAAATCAGACGTTGGAATCAGACGATTATTATCCGAGATCGCTGCTGCAATTAGCCGACAACGGAATTATTGCGGATTTTGCAGCAGCATTTGGCATCATTTTCATTTTACTTTGTTTCGCTACAATTTTATCCGCCGCCGAAAATGCCCTGTCTAACCTGACGCAGGAAGACATGAGCAAGGTGGAAGAAAGCCGCTCGGCAAGAGATAAAATCGTAATTTACCTGTCCGAACATCTGCGAATGATGAAAGCTTCATGCAGCATGATCTATGCTGTTATTATCATAGCGGTCACTACTTTGTGCATATACGGAATAAACATGCTGGGCATAGTTACGCTTCCGTTCTCTTTTCTTATCGCATCGCTCTCGGCCTTACTGTTGTGGTTCATTTTCTATGGCATTGCGCCAAAGTCTCTGTCAAATTATAAGCTGACTACAGCGCGCGTCATGGCGCCATTACTCAGGATCATCATTAAAACAGGAACGCCGTTTTTACGTATGACGCCCATACCTGTGGAAAATTTTGAAGACGATACGCCCAGAAAAAAACAGGTTCCACTTGCCAACGAAGCCCCGAACGACATGTATGAAGAAAAAGAAATGCTTGAGGAAATCATTCATTTCTATAATAAAAAAGCCAACGAGATCATGACTCCCCGTACGGATATGGAAGCGATAGAAATAAAAAGTCACCTCAAAGATGCGATCGATATCATTGTTAAATCCGGTTATTCGCGAATCCCCGTATATGAAGACAATGAAGACAATATCAAAGGGATTCTTTTTGCCAAGGACATTATCCCTTTGCTTAACAATCCGGAAGATTCCAAATGGCAGTCCCTTATGCGCAAACCTTTTTTTGTTCCGGAAACAAAGAAAATATATGACTTGCTGGACGAATTGCGGTCAAGCAAAACACATATGGCCATTATCGTCGACGAGTTCGGATGTACTTCCGGATTAGTAACCATGGAAGACATCATTGAAGAAATTATCGGAGATATTTCCGACGAATATGACGAAGATGAAGATTCGTTCGTTTCATTACCCGATGGCAGCTATATCTTCGAAGGAAAAACCCAGCTGAATGATTTCTTCCGCGAAACAGGTATTCCTCCGTCGGATTTCAGCGAACATACCGAAGAAGCGGAAACGCTGACCGGACTTATGCTTGCCATCAAAGGCGCTCTACCGCCCCGACGCGAAGTCATTGATTATAAAGACTACCGGTTCCGCATACTCGAAGCGGACGGACGACGCGTACTGAAAGTAAAAATCAGTATAATTCCGCAAAAAGAAGAGAAAAAATAAAAATGATCATGCGAAACATCATTTCATTTCTTATCTTCATGTCCATACTGTTTTCATGTACAAGAAATTATACGCCCAGACCGAGAGGTTTCCTTCGTATAGAACTGCCTGCTGCACAATATACAGCGCTTGATCAGACCGGACTGCCGTACACTTTCTCCGTATCCCGACAGTCGATAATCGAGTTACCTCCGGCAGACAGCGCCCCGAATTGGATGAATATCGATTATCCCGGCTTACATGCTAAAATATATTGCAGTTACAAACAGATAACGCATTCGACGCTTCACGAATACGCAGACGAATGCTTTAAACTTGCCGAACGGGCAGCCGGAAATGCCGACGCTATTACGGAAAAGCGCTATGAGAACAAAGAAAACAAAGTCTACGGCGCTCTATTCCTGATCGAGGGAGAATCGGTATCGCCCGTCCAGTTCATGCTGACCGACAGCATGAAGCGCTTCTTTCGCGGAGCATTGTATTATAAGGATAAATCGAATGTAGACTCCGTTGCGCCTGTTACCGAATATATAAAGAATGATATCATCGAACTTATTCAAACGTTTCACTGGAAAAAATAATGCCCCTGTTATATACTCGCAAATCACCGGTCATGGGTATATGGAAATCTACAGAAACATGGCAAAATATGTTGGAATCTTTTCCGAATAAAGAAATTTATTCGCATGATGTTCACAAAATACAGTCGGACAAACGGAAACAGGAATGGCTTGCCATACGATTACTGTTAAAACATTTATCCGGTTCGGAAATCCCAATAAGTTATCATGAGAACGGAGCGCCATTCCTGCATGGATACCCTTATCATATCAGCATTTCACATACGGTCGATTATGCCGCTATGATCCTGAGTAAAAATCCATATCCCGGCATCGATATCGAATACCGTTCGGAACGGGCATGGAAACTGCGTAATAAATATATGGGCGAAAAGGAACAGGAAATGTTTGCCTCACTCTATAACGATCAACAAACCGACGACAATAAGCGTTTCAGACATGCGGAACTTGCCACAGTATGCTGGTGCGCCAAAGAAACTGCATATAAAGCCCTCCGGAAAACCGAAGTGGATTTTATAGAACATCTTCATGTATTGCCCTTTACGCTATCTGAAAAAGGCAGTTTCCCACTGAAAGAAACCAAAACGTCCAAACAGGAAATATTTAATATTCACTACCGGATAACCGAAGATTTTATAATAACATGGAAAGAATAAAAGGCGCTCCGGCCCTGCTTAGGAAAAATTACGAAGATTACATGAATGTATTAACCGGAAAAACCGTCGTATAATCAATCGCATCAAATATATAAGTCATACCGTTCATTAAAATTCAATTATGAATAATCGCATAAAAACGCTAACTTTGCGGCAAAATTCATAAAAAGTCTGATGAACGGCGCCGAATTTGAAGGATATACCGGCATATATCTCCACGATACAACGTTTTCGAACGACATAATGCTGGTTATTGTGCTGATCCTGCTGTCGGCATTTGCGCTGATATTCCGCCTGAATGTTCCCTTATTCGGTAAAATGATAAATAATATCAGCGCCGGAGAACAAAGGCAAAGTATTTTTGAAACGACAGCGAAAGACAGCTTTCTGTTTAATGCATTCATGACATTTCAAACGCTCCTTTTGTGCAGTATTTACATCTTTTTCGTCGCCGTTAAATACAAATATTTTATAAAACAGAATATATTGACAACGCTCGTTTCAACAGGCATACTATTTGTTTCTCTTTTCATCTTCTATATGCTAAAGAAGGCTTTGTATGCCATATTCGGACATATATTCGCCGAAAAATCCGCATACAGAATGATGTTCACAAATTATCAGGCGCTCGTTTGCACCTGGGGCGTCTTTTTGTATATTCCGGTTTTATGGATATTATTAACAGGGGAATATCTATTAATAGCAACCGCCATCATGGTTATCAGCTATTTAGCATTTAGAGCAATACTTATATTCAGATTTATTCATATCTTTTTTAATAAAAATACGGGGTTATTGTTTTTAAGTTTGTACCTTTGCGCCCAAGAAATTATACCATTGGTATTTTTATACGAGGGTTTGATTTATATGTATAATATTATCGAGATAAATAATATATGGCAGTGACTATCAAAAAAATGTTGGTATCCCAACCTCAACCGACCTCGAGTAAATCACCTTATTTTGACATTGCGAAAAAATATGGCGTAGAAATCGATTTTAGACCGTTTATCAAAGTAGAACCATTATCTACAAAAGAGTTCAGACAGCAGAGAGTGTCTATTCCGGATTACAACGCTATTATTTTCACAGCACGCACGGCAGTGGATCATTTTTTCAATTTATGCGAAGAATTACGTATTACCATTCCGGAAACGATGAAGTATTTCTGTATGACTGAAACAATTGCCGTTTATCTGCAGAAATATATCATCTATCGCAAACGTAAGGTATTTTTCAGTCCGAGCGGACATATGGAAGATCTGGTGAAGTTAGCGGCAAAACATCCGAAAGAGAAGTACCTGATTCCTGTTTCGGACGTCCATAAAGACGACCTGATGGTATGTCTGGACACAAAAAAAATCCACTACAAAACAGCTATCATGTATCGTACAGTCAGTAATAGTTTTACAAATGAAGAAACGTTCGATTATGACATGTTGTTATTTTTCAGTCCGTCAGGAATTTCGTCTTTGTTGAAAAATTTTCCCAAATTTAAACAAAAAGAGATCCGCATAGGATGCTTCGGGCCGACAACAGCCAAAGCTGCTGTTGACGCCGGGCTTCGCCTTGACATTGAAGCGCCGACTCCGGAGGCGCCGTCTATGACTGCTGCCCTTGAGCAATATTTAAAAAAAGAAATGAGTAATAGCGCTGAAAAATGACGGAGGACGCTGAAAGGAAATTCTTTCCTAAAAGCGAACGTCTGTTTTTAAAAAAAGATATTGACAGATTGTTCAACAGCGGACAATCATTTATATCATATCCTTTGCGAGTAGTATATTTGTCGGACGTCGGAGATAATTCCTCACAGTCCGGCATTTCTGTTCTGGTAAGCGTTCCCAAAAAACGCATCAAGCGTGCAGTAAAGCGTAATCGCATCAAACGGCTTATCCGCGAAACCTTCAGGCTGAATAAACGCGTAATAATCCCCCATTATAGATTAAACGGCAAATATCTGCACATAGCATTCATGTATGTCTGCAACGAAGTATTATCCTGTACGGACATAGAAAAAGCAATGCTCAAAGCATTGAAAAACATTTGCATAAAAGAAAATAAAGGCGAATGAAACAACTGCTGACAATACTGTTTTTGTTACCGGTCTATTTCTATCGGTACTGTATATCCCCCCTGACCCCGGCAAGTTGCAGATATACTCCGACATGTTCCGAATATGCTATCCGGGCGTTAAAAAAATACGGCCCGTTAAAAGGCGGCCGGTTAACTATAAAACGCCTTATGCGATGCCATCCGTGGGGAGGTTGCGGATATGATCCGGTACCTTGACGATCAGGTAACCAAATATCCATCTTGTAAAGCGGAATAAATTGATAATGGCCCTTATTCATGATCTACTGTGACATACATACGCACCAACCGGGACAATATCAGGAAGATATTGCAGTAATATCCGTAGATATACGCAAACCTTTTGCACTACGCATACTGCAAGATAACCCGGAAAACAAGCCTGAAATAGCGCTGATACAAAAGCAGGCAACGGAAAAGATCGAATATTATGCCGCAGGAGTCCATCCCTGGTATATCGACAATATCCATGCAGATATAGCGAATGATCTTTTTGCAAAGGTACGCAAATATGCGCGCCTCCCGGAAATCGCAGCAATAGGAGAAACCGGATTGGACAAAATAACCGCAACGACAGAAAATGACTTTATACTTCAACAAGAACTGTTTCTTTCGCATGCTCATCTATCCGAAAAAGTTAAAAAGCCTCTTATCATACATTGTGTAAAAGCATGGGACGAACTATTGCGCATACGTAAATCCATAAAACCATCCATGCCCTGGATCATTCATGGGTTCAGAGGAAAAAAAACGCTTGCAACCCAATTACTGAACGCCGGTCTCTTTTTATCGTTTGGAATACATCACAATACGGGAGCTTTGCAAATGGCGTGGATCAAGCATCGTCTCCTTGTAGAAACAGATGATAAAAACATTGATATTCGCGACGTTTACAAATTAATAGCAAAAGATCTGAATATCCCCGAAAGTAAATTGTCCGAAGATATAGCGTTTTTTTTTAATACCAGGATTTTAACTTCCGGATAACCTTCGCCTGTTTGCGGTCAGATCAAAATGAGACGTAAAAAGAAAGTCAGAGTTTTGTTTTGTAGCGCTCTCGATTTGCACGATTCTTCCTCTGTAAAAAAACTTTTCTCATCGCATACGCTTGGAAGTCTTACGATTTTCATCTAATTTTGCGGCCATTATAAAAATAAAATAATACGATGAATTTTGTTGAAGAACTGAAATGGAGGGGCATGGTACATGACATGACGCCCGGTACGGAAGAACAGCTACAAAAAGAAATGACCTCCGCTTATGTAGGAATAGACCCGACAGCCGATTCTTTACATATCGGACACCTGGTCGGCGTTATGATGCTGAAACATTTTCAGCGTGCAGGACATCGTCCTATAGCGCTGATCGGAGGAGCCACCGGTATGATTGGCGACCCGTCAATGAAATCTGCAGAACGAAACCTGCTTGATGAAAAGACATTACGTCACAATCAGGAAAGTATCAAAAAACAACTTTCCAAGTTTCTTGATTTCGATTCTGATGCGCCTAATGCAGCAAAGTTAGTGAATAATTACGACTGGATGAAAGAATATACTTTTCTGAATTTCATCCGCGACATCGGAAAACATCTCACAGTAAACTATATGATGTCTAAAGATTCGGTAAAAAAACGCCTGAGTTCGGAATCAAATGCAGGCATGTCGTTTACTGAATTTTCATACCAGTTATTGCAGGGCTACGACTATTTATACCTGTATCAAAATGAAGGATGCCGTCTTCAGATGGGAGGATCCGACCAATGGGGAAACATCACGACCGGAACAGAACTTATACGCCGCATAATGGGACCCGAAGCCGAAGCTTTTGCTCTTGTATGCCCTCTTATCACAAAAGCTGACGGCGGTAAATTCGGAAAAACCGAATCCGGCAACGTATGGCTTGACCGCCGTTACACATCGCCTTATAAATTCTATCAGTTCTGGTTGAATGTGAGCGATGACGATGCGGCAAAGTACATCAAGATATTTACCGCATTGAGGCAAGAAGAAATCTCGGCTCTCGAAAAAGAACAAGCTGAAGCTCCGCACCTGCGCCCGCTACAGAAACGCCTGGCACAGGAAGCGACAGTTATGGTACACTCCGAAGAAGACTACCATGCCGCAGTTGAAGCATCTACTATTTTATTTGGTAATGCGACGTCAGACGCCTTGAAAAAAATCGATGAAGAGACTCTACTGGCCGTATTTGAAGGAGTACCCCGGTTTGAAATATCACAGAACGAACTGTCTGCCGGAATAAAAGCAATTGATTTGTTCACTGATAAAGCCGCCATTTTCCTGTCAAAAGGAGAAATGCGCAAGTTGGCGCAAAATGGCGGAGTGAGTTTAAATAAAGAAAAGCTGACAGAACATGATACCGTTATTAATACGAATTCATTGCTGAATGGCAAATATTTGCTTGTTCAACGCGGGAAAAAGAATTACTTTTTACTTATTGCAAAATAGATATTTTCGAAAAATATTGCAAATATGAGATTAAAGTCATATCTTTGCACCGCTTTTTGAAAATAAAGCGCCGGATTGTCTCATGGTGTAATGGTAGCACAACAGGTTTTGGTTCTGTTTGTTCAGGTTCGAATCCTGATGAGACAACGCCGAGTAAATACAATTTGTTTACAAAGTAGTAATTTCCGTCTAATGAAAAGGGTACGCTAAACCTGAAAACATGGAACTACTGTCTTTTGCAGGCCTTTAATATCTAATAATTATCCAATCTTTTTGTAGTCAAATAATCAGGATGAGTCATGACTTGCCTGTATTGGAAAAACGGAGCGATAACGGCCTACGCATGAAGAAAAAGGATCATCATTACGCAGCGGCGCTGGAACGCCTTTTTACGCGGTTTTACAAACCGCTGAGGGCGTATGCATTCCGTTACGTGAACGACGCGGCGATTTCCGAAGACGTCGTACAGGATATGTTCCTCGAACTCTGGGTACGGCGGGAAGACATTCGCTTCGCCGATGCCGACGCCGTCAAGTCTTACCTGTTTAAATCCGTGCATAATCATGCGATAAACCTGCTGAAGCAAGACCGTCTGCACGATCATTGCCCGCTGGACGACATTGACATCGACGAAAACAGCCTGCTCGAAAGCTACGTTTCTTCCCGCGTACTCGACCAGGAACAGTCGTTGCTCCTCAAAGAACTGGACGCCGAAATCGCCGGTTTCATAGAAACGCTCCCCCCGCAATGTCGGAAAATCTTCCTCCTCAGCCGCGCCGGCGGACTGAAAAACCGTGAAATCGCCGAACAACTGCACATAAGCATCAAAGCCGTAGAAAAACAAATCGGCAAAGCCCTGTCCGGCCTCCGGCAACGCCTCCGGTCAAAAGACCTGATGTGAGCGGTTAACGGATATCCGACGATGGAAAATATTTTCCTGCAACAACACGAACCACTACATCAACGACGGAGAAACGTAAGCATTGGGTGAACCACGTGTTATTTTATACTTTGCATAGAAACTTACCCAACTTTCGCCGATTTTAAAATTTGGTTGTAATTGTTCTAATTTCTGCTGCGAAATTTCGGCATACTTTTCATCTAATTCAAAGCCAATATATCTTCTACCTAATCTTTTTGCGGAAATTGCTGTTGTCCCTGTGCCTGAAAATGGGTCTAAAACAATATCATTTTCATCTGTTGTGAGCAAAATTAAACGGTCTAATAAGTGTAGAGGCAACTGGCAAGGGTGCGGGTCGCGCTTTGAGTTGTGTTTAATTCTATGAATATCTGTCCAAACATCGGAAATCAATGGTCCAAAAGGGTGTAACCCGTCTTTCTTTCCGCCGTAATCTTTCCATAAATAACCTTGTTTTCGGTCTCGCTTGTGTGGGTGGCGAAGTTCGTAAATTTTTGCTCCTTTTGCTTCTTTTGTGTAAAATAAAATGCCATAATGTCCCGGTTGCAAAGATTTTCCCATTGGCGCTGTGGGCGCATCCCAAGCAATCCAATGTTTGAAATGAGCAAATTTATTCAAGTATGTTGCGTAGAAAGTTAGCCACTTGGGAATATTGTGCAAAAATATTGAGCCTGTCGGTTTGGTTATTCGTACCATTTCGGAAATCCATTTCTCGCACCAATTCAGATATTCCTGAAAATCCAGATTATCCTTGTAACTTGTGTATTTTTTTTGCAAATTAAAAGGCGGGTCGGCAAATGTCATATCTACCGAATTATCAGGAATGTTTTTGAACAATTCTAAGCAATCGCCCTGCAAAATTTTATTTAAATATTTTTCGTCTATCATTTCTTAAATGTTTCAATTAAAAGTTTTTCAAACCGTTGTAATTCGTCTTTGTGGAATGTAAAAACGTCTTCGTAAGCCGTTACCATTCGTTTCAAATCGCCCTTACGAACATACCAGCCAATGCCATCAACAAAACCGATAAACGTTGCTTTTGGGTAATGCTCTTTGATTAAAGCATCAATCGAAATTTCCGTTTTTGACTTGTCGCCTTGCCCCGAAGAAGTTGTTGCTAAAAATGAACTTTCGGCAATGATTAACGGATTTTTCTTGTTCGGAATGATAAAATCCATTGTCCGTTTGTTGTCAGGAGCGTTGCTAATTAGTTCCGTCAAGTCGCCTGTTTCGTATGTTAACCCTAATTTTTCCAACAATTCAGCAATTACAGTTTCAGGATTGTTACCTTTCATCCCCGAATAACTGCCTTTTTCTTTGTAGCGGATAATCGTATCTATCAGTTCGGGAACTTCAAAATTGAGTTTGGAAATGCTCAACTTTTTCAATTCAAAAAGAGGGACAGTATTTGCCAAAAAAGGAATGGAAGCGCCTTCAAAGAAAATATTTACCAGGCCTTTACGGAAATATTCATTAGTTTGAATTTTCTTCAAAATAGTTCCGTCAGACCATTCTTGAATGTTATTCGGGTTCTTCTCATCGTACCATTTTTCTTTGAAAACAAGTGCGTTGAGTTCCGGATTATCAACAATACGGATAACTGTTGTGAGCCTTTTCAAATACTCGTTTGAGAAACCGGTTAAAGCCAATAACGCTTTTAAGCCGTTTTCTTTTTCTTTGAGCAAACTCTCAAAAATTTCTTTTTTCAGTCCTTCTGTTTCTACTCTGTTTTTGACAATCAAAAGCGTTTCTTTCAACGAGTTGATATAACCTTCGTATCCTTCCTCAAATTTTTGATTGAAGAAGTAAAAGGTGTTCTTCCGAATGACAGTCAAAAATTTATCTTCTACACTTTTCATATTTATATCTTTTTGAAAATTAGTATATATTCATCTTTCATTGTATTTCGCATACCTTTAATGGGTTTCAAAATACTTTTAACTAATGGCAAACTGTATTTCTTTGCAGAATCAATAATCGTTTGTTCTAATCGTATTCCGCCTGTTTGGTTGGTATTTGAGCCAATAATCATTGCAAAATACTTGTCT
>JAIROL010000172.1 GCA_031257565.1 Tannerella sp.
GACCATCTCAAAAAGATAGAAATTACTATAAAAGAATAAAGGTTCCTTACATTATCATCATTTTAAATCATTTTTTCGCTAACTTTTTGCTAACTTCTATATAAGAAATCTATTTCTTATTTTGTTTTTTCATTATTCAACGAATAATGCTAACTTTGCAGGCTGAAAAAATTATAAAAGTGAAAATTGTCATCATAAAATATAATGCAGGTAACATTTATTCTGTAGATTATAGTCTTAAAAGGCTTGGTATAACGCCTGTCGTCACCGACGATCCGGTAACAATCCGGACTGCCGACAAAGTCGTATTTCCAGGTCAGGGAGAGGCCAGTACAACGATGAATTACTTACGGAAACAGGGATTAGACAAATTGATTTGCGAACTAAAGCAGCCTGTATTGGGAATCTGTATCGGCATGCAACTGATGTGTCGTTATTCGGAAGAAGGTAATACGGATTGCCTGGGCATTTTTGATACGGAGGTTAAACGTTTCATTCCGCAACAACACGAAGACAAAGTTCCTCACATGGGTTGGAATTCATTGGCTGAAATGCGGAGACAACTATTTGAAAAGTTACCGGAAAATCCGTATGTCTATTTTGTTCACAGCTACTATGTTCCTGTAACGAAAGAAACGGTTGCAATTTGCGATTATATTAAGCCGTTCAGCGCCGCGATGCAAAAAGACAATTTTTACGCAACACAATTTCATCCCGAAAAAAGCGGAGGTATCGGGGAAATTATATTGAAAAACTTTATCGACTTATAACAGATGATAGAACTTATACCTGCAATAGACATAATAGACGGAAAATGTGTACGTCTGACACAGGGAGATTATGAATCGAAGAAAGTCTATAATGAAGATCCGCTTGAAGCGGCAAAGATGTTTGAAGGTTGCGGAATAAAACGCTTACATGTCGTCGATCTGGACGGCGCGCGCGAAGGAAAGATCATTAACTATAAGGCGCTGAATCTCATTGCCGCCAAAACCTCGTTAGTCATTGATTTCGGCGGCGGTTTGAAAGCTGACAAAGATCTGGAAATAGCATTTGATAACGGAGCGCAAATGATTACCGGGGGCAGCATTGCGATAAAATCGCCGGAATTATTCTATAAATGGTTAAAACAATTCGGATGTGAACGCATCATTCTCGGAGCCGACGCGAAAGATGAAAAAATAGCTGTCAGCGGATGGCAGGAAACAACGACGAAAGATTTAATTCCTTTTATCGAAGAATTTCATAAACGCGGAATAAAAAAAGCTATTTGTACGGATATCGGTCGTGACGGCATGCTGCAAGGACCCTCCACCGAGTTGTATAAAAAAATACGCGCAACCTTGCCGGATATCTATCTGATTGCAAGCGGAGGTATCAGTTCCGTTAAAGATATTGAAGCGCTCGATAACGCCGGTATTCCTGCGGTAATATTCGGGAAAGCCTTTTATGAAGGATATATTAAACTAAATGATTTGGAGAAATTGATTACGAAGAATTAAATACTGATCTTAAGAACATTAAGTCATAAAAGAGATCTATGTTAGCAAAACGTATCATACCCTGTCTGGATGTTAAAGACGGAACAACCGTGAAAGGAGTCAACTTCGTCAATTTACGCGATGCGGGTAACCCTGTAGAGTTGGGAGCCGAATATAGCCGTCAGGGTGCGGACGAATTGGTCTATCTTGACATTACAGCTTCGCATGAAGGGCGAAAAACATTCACGGAATTAGTAAAAAAAGTTGCAGCAAACATAAATATTCCGTTCACCGTAGGAGGAGGTATCAACGAACTGGCGGATGTTGAGCGATTACTGAATGCCGGCGCGGATAAAATATCGGTAAATTCCGCCGCCATACGCTGCCCGGAACTGATTGATGAGATAGCCAAAAACTTCGGGAGCCAGGTTTGCGTCGTTGCAATAGACGCCAATATGGACAATAGCGAATGGAGATGCTACCTCAACGGCGGACGTATTCCCACAGAAAAAAGACTCCTCGACTGGGCGGTTGAATCCGAAGAACGCGGCGCCGGAGAGATACTGTTTACAAGCATGATGCACGACGGAGTGAAAGAGGGATATGCGAATGAAGCGCTATCTGTACTTGCAGACAAACTGCATATTCCCGTCATTGCCTCAGGAGGCGCAGGAAAGAGGGAACATTTCCGGGATACATTCCTGACGGGAAAAGCCGATGCGGCGCTTGCCGCAAGCGTATTCCACTTCGGCGAGATAAAAATAGCCGATCTGAAACAATACCTGCGAAAGGAGCATGTTAACGTCAGATAACAGATTACGGATTTCAGCATTAAGAAGCAAAAATATAAAGATAAAACAATGAATCTGGATTTCAATAAGTTAAACGGTTTAATCCCTGCTATTATACAGGATGCACAAACAAATGTCGTGCTAATGCTGGGATTTATGAATGAGGAAGCGTACCGGAAAACCATAAAAACGAAAAATGTGACATTTTACAGTCGTACCAAACGACGCCTCTGGACAAAAGGAGAAACCAGCGGCAATTTCCTGCATGTAGTAAAAATACTTGCAGACTGTGATAACGATACGCTGTTAATAAAAGCAAACCCTGTGGGTCCTGTATGCCATACCGGCGCTGAAACATGTTTTGACGAAAAAAATAAGGACGGTATATGGTTCTTACAATACCTGCAGGAATTCATAAACCGCCGGTTCATTGAAAAACCGGAGGGATCGTATACGACTTCTCTTTTTGCAAAAGGAGTAAACCGTATGGCGCAGAAAGTAGGAGAAGAAGCTGTTGAAACCGTAATAGAAGCAACCAACGGCGCTGATGAAAACTTTATATACGAGGCTTCGGACCTGATATATCACCTCATTGTGTTACTTACAAGCAAAGGGTATACGCTTGAAGATATTGCTAAAGAACTCAAAAAAAGACATAAAGAATAATCATACATATTCATTTGATGGAAAGCGGGTTATTAGTTCAACTAGAAAACATTGAAGTTTGCCAGGAAGAAAACGTCGTTTTGAACGATGCGTCTCTTACATTGGATAAAGGAGAGTTTATCTACATAATAGGCAAAGTTGGCTCCGGAAAGAGCAGTTTATTGAAAGCTCTTTACTGTGAAGTTCCTATCCGCAAAGGAAACGCATACGTAGCCGGTTATGACCTGCTGAAAATAAAACGGCGCGAAATGCCTTATCTTCGACGCAAATTAGGAATTGTTTTTCAAGACTTCCAATTACTCACTGACCGTTCGGCCGTTAAAAATCTCGAATTCGTCCTCAAAGCAACCGGTTGGAACAGTCAGAATGAAATAAACAGACGCATCGAAGAAGTTATGGAACAAGTGGGTATGCCAAACAAAGGGTATAAAATGCCGCACGAACTATCCGGAGGAGAGCAACAACGCATTGCTATTGCACGCGCGCTGTTGAACACGCCTGAAATTATTCTCGCCGACGAACCAACGGGAAATCTTGATCCGGAAACGAGCGGACAGATCGTTCAGTTATTACATGATATACGCCGCAAGGGAACTGCAGTCATAATGACTACGCATAACTATAACATTGTTCAATCATTCCCCGCGCGCGTAGCTAAATGTGAAAGTAACAGGCTATATAATATGGAAGAAAGTTCTTCCCCGGATTTTAAAGAAATAGAATATGAATAGAATATCAACAACAATTTAAAAGCATATAAAAGATGAAAGTTTTAAAGTTCGGAGGAACATCCATAGGTTCGGCGCAACGTATGAAAGAGGTCGCAAAATTAATCTGCGACGGTAATCAAAAGATTGTTGTATTATCTGCACTGTCCGGTATCACCAATTCGCTGGTTGAAATCTCCGGTTATCTGTATAAAAAAAACCATGACGGCGCAAATGAAATAATCAACCGCTTGTCTGAAAAACACGCAGGCTTCATCAATGAATTATACAGTACGCAGGAATATAAAGATAAAGCGAATAAACTTGTCCTGTCCTATATGAATTACATCCGTTCTTTAGTCAAAGAATTTTTCACCTTGTTCGAAGAACGTATCATACTGGCTCAGGGAGAGTTAATGTCTACCGGTATGATGAACCTGTACCTTAACGAGATCGGAGTAAATTCAACGATTCTTCCGGCGCTGGCATATATGCGCACCGACAAAAACGCAGAACCGGATACTGTCTATATAAAAGAAAAACTCAATGACTTGCTGAAAAAAAATCCCGCCGCGGAAATCTACATAACACAAGGCTTCATTTGTCTTAATGCTTATGGCGAAATAGACAATCTGCAACGCGGAGGGAGCGATTACACCGCTTCACTCGTAGGGGCCGCCATACAATCCGAAGAGATTCAGATATGGACGGATATTGACGGTATGCATAACAATGACCCACGCGTAGTGGAAAACACTTCTCCGGTACGTCGCTTAAACTTTGACGAAGCTGCAGAACTGGCCTATTTCGGCGCAAAAATTCTTCATCCGACCTGTATACTGCCGGCAAAATTGAATAATATTCCGGTTCGTTTACTGAATACAATGCAACCGGACGCTCCCGGAACAACAATTTCCAATGAAATGGAAAAAGATAAAATCAAAGCTGTTGCAGCCAAAGACAACATCATCTCCATAAAAATAAAAAGTGGACGTATGTTGCTTGCGACCGGCTTTTTACGTAAAGTTTTTGAGATATTCGAAACATATCATACGCCCATCGATATGGTTACCACATCCGAGGTCGGAGTATCCGTAACGATTGATAAGGAGAAACATCTGGAAGAAATCGTCAATGATTTAAAGAAGTATGGTACGGTAACCGTAGACAAAGATATGGTTATCATCTGTGTCGTAGGCGACCTTGAGTGGGACAATATCGGATTTGAAGCGGATATAGTAAACGCCCTTAAAGACGTCCCTGTCCGGATGATTTCATATGGAGGCAGCAATTTCAACGTATCGCTGCTAATCAAGGCTTCCGATAAAAAATGTGCGTTGCAGGCATTAAGCAAGCGCTTGTTTAACCGATCTTTCCAAATCATATAATACGCTTATTTTTAACATATTAAATTCAATAATAATGATAAAAGGTTTTTTTCCGACCGACAAATTCAGAAATATACAGACGCCTTTTTACTACTATAACATGGCGCTGCTACAGGACACGCTAAACGTTATTAAGGCAGAAACAGACAAGTATGGTTATCACCAACATTATGCAGTAAAAGCCAATGCCAATCCTCGCATACTTTCTCTCATTGCTAAGAATGGAATGGGGGCCGACTGCGTAAGCGGCGGCGAGATACAAGCTGCTTTAGATGCAGGATTCCCTGCATCTAAAATTGTTTTCGCCGGCGTAGGGAAAGCCGACTGGGAAATAAATCTCGGACTTGATCATGATATTGCATGCTTCAATGTGGAATCTTTGGCGGAATTAGAAGTAATAAACGCCCTGGCGGAAGCAAAAAATAAGATTGCAACTGTCGCATTGCGTGTTAACCCTAACGTAGATGCTCATACGCACGCTAAAATCACAACAGGATTGCAGGAAAACAAATTCGGAATAAACCTCGGGGCGCTTCCTGGCGTTATTGATGAAATGCTTAAAATGAACAATATACGATTCTCCGGACTTCATTTCCATATCGGCTCACAGATAACCGATCTTTCTGCATTCCGCAATTTATGCATACGCGCTAACGAGTTACAGGACGAGCTGGAGGCGCGCAACCTGAAAATTGATAACCTCAACTTCGGCGGCGGACTCGGTATCGATTATTTTCATCCGAATCATTTAGCTATACCCGATTTTGAAAACTATTTTGCAGTTTTTCATAAATTAGTAAAACAGCGCGAAAGGAAACAGATTCATTTCGAACTCGGACGCTCTGTTGTGGGACAATGCGGTTCTCTCATCTCCAAAGTTCTATATGTAAAGAAAGGAGAGACGAAACAGTTTGCCATACTGGACGCGGGCTTTACCGATCTGATTCGTCCCGCGATGTATGACGCTTACCATCATCCGGAAAATATAACAAGCGACGAACAATATGAAGCGTATGACGTCGTTGGCCCCATTTGCGAATCATCAGACGTTTTCTGTAAGGATATTGAAGTAAATAAAGTTCGCCGTAATGATTTGATCGCATTCCGCTCTGCCGGAGCTTATGGTGAAATCATGGCGTCGCAATACAACTGTCGCGCATTGCCGAAAAGTTATTTCTCCGATGAATTATAAAAGCAATCAATCTTCTCAGAAGCATCATCCGGAAAATAAAACGCGCGGACGACACAGCGCTGCAGAAAAAAGCGGCGCCTTACTCCCTTTTCTTTTGGATTTACTGAACCGACAAAGCAAAAATTCGGTCAAATCATTGCTGAAACATGGCCAAGTATGGGTAAACGGGATACCGGTAACACATTTCGATACTCCTCTAAATCCGGGCGACGACGTTTTTATCAGTCATGAAAGAGCTTGCGTGGAGTTTAACCATCCCCAGTTGAAAATCATTTGGGAAGATGAGGAACTTATTGTGGTCGATAAGAAAGACGGATTGTTATCCGTCTCCAATGCCCCTTCACAGGAACGCACGGCCTATTTTCTATTATCGGAATATGTAAAAAAAATTGATCCGCGCAATAAAATATTCATACTACATCGTCTGGACAAAGGAACATCGGGCCTGATGATGTTTGCCAAAAACAAAAATATTCAGGAATACCTGCGTTCAAACTGGCACGAGATGATAACCCGACGTACATATGTCGCGCTGATTGAAGGTACCCCTGAAAAAAAAGACGATACAATTATCACTTATCTTGCTGAAAACAGCCGCATGAAAGTATACTGCACAGAGCCTCAACACGGTAAGGAAGCGATTTTACATTATCATGTACTAAAAAGTAATACGCAATATTCGCTTATTGAGGTTGATCTTGAAACCGGACGAAAAAACCAGATCCGCGCACAAATGGAATATATCGGGCATCCGGTTGCAGGAGACCCGAAATACGGCGCGCAGACAAACCCTGCCGACCGGCTTATGCTACACGCCGGACGTCTATTTTTCATACACCCTGCAACAGGTAAAGAAATGCGTTTCGAAACGCCTGTTCCAAAACAATTCTGTAACTTAACAAAATAAAACAATTATGAAACGAACATGAACCAACAGTCTTTTAGCGAAGCGTTAAAAACCAACAGTCTTTTAGCGAAGCGTTAAAAAAAACGGCTTGCGCCAAAGATTTATGAACATACTGTGAGTTCTATGTTTCCTTAATGTTAAAAAATAAATAATGTACACATGAAAACCGGATTTGTCATACTCGTTCTTTTTTTGTGCTGCACTTCGTGTACGCAACAAAAACAATACTATTTAGAAAGCGGAAATGTTTTTCATACCGTTTATCACATCAAATACGAATCCCCGAAATTGTTAACCGATAAAATTGACGCCGAATTACAGACATTCAACTTATCAATGAATCCTTTTAATCCCAATTCTATCATTGCAAAAGTAAACCGAAATGAAGATGTTGAAGTCGACGAATGGTTTACGACCGTATTCAACAAAGCGATGGAAGTTTCGGCCTATTCAGACGGAGCCTTTGACGTAACAACCGCGCCATTCATTAATTTATGGGGATTCGGCTTCGAAAACAGCGACAGCGTATCCCAACAAAAGATAGATAGCATCAAAACCTTTGTCGGATACAGGAAGATTCGTATCGAAAATAACCGCGTTATAAAAGAAGACCCTCGCATCAAGCTCAATTTTTCAGCAATAGCCAAAGGCTACGCATCCGATGTGATAGCCGCCTTACTTGAACGGGAAGGCGTTGAGAACTACATGGTCGAAATAGGCGGAGAAATCATGTCTAAGGGCAAAAATCCAAACAGGCTTTGCTGGAGACACGGAATAAACAAACCCGAAGACGATTCTACCGGTATAAAAAACGAGATCGAAAGTAAGATACAATTATGTGATAAGCGCGGACTTGCCACATCCGGCAATTACAGGAATTTTTATATAAAAGACGGTAAAAAATATGCGCATACAATCGATCCCCGTACCGGATATCCCTCTGAACAATCGATACTAAGCGCGACAATTATCGCCCCTGACTGCATGACCGCCGACGCTTATGCCACCGCATTTATGGTAATGGGCGTTGAGGCTGCATGTAAAATGGCCGACAATATTCCCGAAATTGAATATTACCTGATTCTCGCTGACGAGCAAACCGGAAAATACCAAATAAGATTTTCAGATGGCCTGAAGTCCTTATTGAATTTGTAAACTAACATTAATCACTCTTAAAAGAACTCTGATAATCTGCAGTTCCTTCCTCCGTACATTGCGACCACCTGATACAAGCTTACAGGTCGGCAATAATAGACTTGCCTCAGGCAGAAAAAGCAAATAAAGAAGTCTACGACTTCCTGCGTTCGGTATCCAATAAATATGGTATTGGTTTCTGGAAACCCGGAGCAGGAATTATCCATCAGGTCATACCGGAAAATTATGCCTTCCCCGGAGGAATGATGATCGGAACAGATTCTCATACTCCCAATGCAGGAGGTTTGTGCATGCTGGCCATTGGCGTCGGAGGTTCTGATGCGATGGACGTCATGGCGGGTATGCCATGGGAACTGAAAATGCCCCAAATTCTCGGAGTAAAACTCACAGGAAAAATGAGCGGATGGACTTCTCCTAAAGACGTAATCTTAAAACTGGCAGGAATACTAACCGTTAAAGGCGGTACAAATGCAATTATCGAATATTTCGGAGAAAGCGCCTCCTCCCTGTCTGCCACCGACTGGGACCGACTACATTCTCTCCCGGCAAAAACCTGACAGTCCAACTTGACCACTCCGACGAAACCTGCGAATCTTTCGAAGTAACGCACTCCTGCAACGATGTACAGATCGAATGGTTTAAAGCCGGCAGCGCATTGAATAAGTTAAGAATAAAGAATTAAGAATTAAAGAAGAATCCAATGGAACAAAAAATAACATGGCAAAACAATAAATTGAATGTCCCGGATAACCCTGTTATCCCATTTATAGAAGGCGGATTCAAAACATGGGGTTACGCGCTTGCCTAACGGAAATTCGGCGATTTTATTAAATCGGGAAAAGTGATCGTAAAAGACGTCATTGCCGATGCATTTTCACAAAATACGTTGTTAAAACCGGAAGAATATGCCGTGATAGCAACGTTGAACCTCAATGGAGATTATATCTCAGACCAACTGGCTGCAATGGTAGGCGGTATTGGAATAGCGCCCGGCGCCAATATTAATTATCTGAGCGGACATGCCATATTTGAAGCAACCCACGGAACGGCTCCCGATATTGCCGGAAAAGATATAGCCAACCCCTCCTCCTTATTGCTCTCTGCCGTGATGATGCTGGAATATATCGGTTGGATAGAAGCCGCCCGATTAGTAGAAAATGTGATGGAACAAACCTTCAAAGAAAGAAAAGCGACAACCGATCTGACCCGTTTTATGGAACAAGGGCAAACCCTCTCAACGAAAGAGTTTGCGAAGGAGCTGATCAACAAAATAAACTAATTTACCAATGAATGAGCGTATGCTTTAGTATATTAACGCATCAATTATTTTGAAGTTATGGATAGAAAAAATGAATTAATTTCTTATTTCCAGCAATTCAGGGAGAAAAAAATATCAGAGGTTGATCTACTGCGGCTAATAGCATGGTCAAAAGCAAGGCTTTCCGCTTCACCCCCAAGCAGAAAATCAGCAGTAATAAAAGGCTAATAAGTATCTGTTTCGTAAAAAATATTTATATTTGTCTTGATTTATCATGGGGAAAATATGACAAAGAAAGATTTGAAGATTGTTTTTATGGGGACGCCGGATTTTGCCGTCGAGAGTCTGCGCGCGCTTGTCGAGGGAGGATATAATATCGTTGGAGTGGTCGCTATGCCGGATAAGCCGATGGGACGCCACGGCAGTATACTCCAGCCGTCAGCCGTGAAGCAATATGCCATATTGCAGAACTTGCCTGTTCTTCAGCCGGAAAAGCTGAAAGACGGAAGTTTTATTGAAGAGTTAGGCTCTTTGCAGGCCGACCTGCAGATCGTGGTCGCTTTTCGCATGTTGCCGGAGGCTGTCTGGAATATGCCCCGTTTCGGAACATTCAACCTTCATGCCTCTTTGCTTCCGCAATACCGGGGTGCGGCTCCGATTAACTGGGCTGTGATTAACGGAGAAAAAGAGACGGGCGCTACGACCTTTTTCCTTACGCATGAAATAGATACCGGCAGGATTATCCGTCAGGAGAAATTGCCGATAGCGGAAACGGATGACGCCGGCGTCGTTCACGATGCATTGATGACGATGGGCGCGAGGCTTGTTATGGAAACAGTAGACCTGTTAATCGAAAAGGATGGGAATATAGAAACCTTGCCACAGGAAGCGCTTTATGAAAGTGTCGGAGATTTGCGTCCGGCGCCGAAAATTTTTAAAGAAACATGCCGTATTAACTGGCGGCAATCTGTTACGGGCGCATATAATTTCATCCGCGGACTTTCTCCTTATCCGGCTGCATGGACGGAAATTATAAATCCCTGTGGGGAACAAACTTCGCTCAAAATATTCCGGACCGAAAAACTGAATGAAAGTCACAACTTTGCACCCGGAACAATTCGGACTGATGGGAAAAATCAGATGGATGTCGCCACAGAAGATGGTTTTATACGAATACTGTCACTTCAGTTATCCGGGAAAAAACAGATGTCAATAAAAGATTTTCTTAACGGAACGAAAATCGGTGAAGAATGGAGAATGTATTAGATATTTTACTTATCGTATGCGGTCGGTTTATTTTTTTTTGTAAGATCCCTTGTAATCAGTTGAAAAATTCGTCGAATCCGGTAGATTTTGTCTTTATGGATTCGTCCTCTTCTCTTTCTTCTTTATTTCTTGAATCGCATGGATTTTTGTATTCTTCGGGGATGTCAAATGTCTCTTTTTCCGAATAATCAAGTTCGTTGTCGGCAAATACTTTCTTCATGAAAAGAGCGTATATCGGCAGGGCTACGCTTGCGCCTTGTCCTTCCATGGTATCAAAATGGATGGAGCGTTCTTCTCCTCCGACCCAGCATCCGGCCACCAGGCTTGGCGTAAAGCCCATATACCAGCCATCCGAATGATTTTGTGTTGTCCCTGTTTTACCGCCCATAGGCGCTTTCAGTCCGTAACTCCAGCGTAAACGACCGGCCGTACCTCCATCCACAACACTTTGTAGCATACTAAGCATTTTATAGGCGGCGTCTTCCGGCAAAACTTCGTTCATTTGCGGGATAAAGGTCGCAACGGTATTTCCGTATGCATCTTCAATATGGGTGACGTACATCGGCTCTATGCGAATGCCTTTGTTTGTAAAAACGGTATATGCGCTTACCATTTCCGAAACAGATATATCGGGAGTGCCGAGGCACATTGCGATCACCGGCTCAATATGCCCTTTGAATCCGTAGGACCGTAATAATCGTTCCAACGCATAAGGTGAAAGGCGTTTCATCAGATAAGCCGTGATCCAGTTGGATGAGTTTTGTAGTCCCCATTGAAGCGTAACAATATCGCCAATGTTTTTAGTTGTGGAATTTTGCGGAGTCCATAATTCCCCTTTTTCATCCAGCAGTTGTTGCTGTACATGGAGTGTCTTGTCGCACGGAGTGAATCCTTCAATCATTGCCAATGAATAAACGAAAGGTTTCATCGTCGAGCCTACCTGGCGTCGTCCGGTAGTGACCATGTCGTATTGGAAATTTGCAAAATCGATACCTCCTACATACGATTTTACGTGCCCTGTACGTGCATCCATAGCCATGAATGCCGTTCGCAGAAATGTTTTATAGTAACGTATGGAATCGAGAGGCGACATAACGGTATCGATAATTCCTTTCCAACTGAAGACCGACATTTCCGTTTTTGTTTTGAAGGCGCGCGTAATCTCGTCTTCATCGGCTCCGGTTTCTTTCATCGTTTTGTAACGATGAGACTGATTAACTGCACGATTCAGAATTTGGTTTATATTTTTTTCTTTTTCTTCATTCGACATGGAATACGGGAAAGAGAATGGAGTGTATTTCTTACCTTTTTTCTCTTTGGAAAAGGCCGGTTGCAGCGTCTTTCCGAGATGCTCTCGCACAGCGTCTTCCGCATATTGTTGCATGCGGGAATCTATCGTGGTGTATATTTTTAATCCGTCCGTGTAAATGTTATAAGGATTGCCGTTTGCTTTTACATTTTTATTACACCATCCATATATCGGATTCGTTTCCCATGCGATTGAATCTTCGACGAACTTTTGTTGTTGCCATGACGGATAACTACTCCGAACGGGCTTTGGCGCAATGAGCGTAAGGCGCAGGTATTCGCGAAAGTAGGGAGCTAATCCTTCTTTATGGTCAATGCGGGTGAATTTGAGTTCCAGCGGCAATTGGCATAATGAATCGCAGGCTGCTTTATCAAGATAGCCGTATTTGTTCATTTGCGCAAGTACCGTATTACGGCGTCCTTTGGCGCGTTCGCCGAATTTATAAGGGTTGTAATAGGAAGGATTTTTGCACATGCCGATTAACGTAGCGGCTTCTTCTATCTTGAGATTTTTGGGCGTTGTGTTAAAGTATGCGTGTGAAGCTGATTGTATACCGACTGCATTGTAGAGGAAATCAAATTTATTCAGATACATATTGATTATTTCCTCTTTCGTGTAGTATTTTTCAAGACGTATGGCTATCACCCACTCTATAGGCTTTTGGAGTATGCGCTCCGTTATGCTTCCGGCTCTGGGTGAAAATAACTGCTTAGCCAACTGTTGCGTAATCGTACTGCCGCCACCGCCACTTTTTTGCATCAGCATTCCGCGTTTTATAACGGCGCGCATGAGGCCTTTTACATCAATACCGCTATGTTTAACAAACCGGTTGTCTTCTGTCGCTATTAAAGCCTGTACAAGTTCGGGAGATAAATCGCCGTATTTCACAAATATACGATTATCTTTACCGTAAGAATAACTGCCAAGCATGACTCCGTCTTCGGAAATAATTTGCGATGCATAACGGTCAATCGGATTCTCTAATTGTTCGATGGGAGGCATATATCCTATGCGTCCTTTTGCAATAGCGATAAAAGTAATGGTAACCAGCAAGATCGCAAACAGGAAACATCCCCATAAAGCAATATTTATCCATTTACAGGCGTTGGGAGCGATTGTTTTGAAAAATCCTTTTTTACTTTTTTTGCGATTCTTATACTGTTCCATATTTTACAATATCTGTACTTTCTTCATCTTCTTTGGGCGCTTTTTTTACGAAAAATGCACTTAGTTCATATAGACCGTATAATGGGAAAAATACGCATCCCAACGTGAAAGGATCGCTACTTGGCGTAATAAATGCCGCCGCTACCAATAAACCTACAATGGCGTGGCGACGGTACTTATTGAAAAATGCGCGGTTTAATAATCCTAATTTAGATAACAACCATGACAACAAAGGCATTTCAAAAACAATGCCCATGACAAAAATAAGCATGAAAAAGTTATCCATATAGGACTCCAGCGATACCTGTTCCGTTATGGCTTCACTTAGCTGGTATGTGGCAAGAAATCGCAAAGTCATGGGAAAAACGAGAAAATAACCTGCAGCGCATCCGATAAAAAACATGATTGTACCGAAAAAGAATACCCAGCGTACATCTTTTTTTTCATGTTCATATAATGCCGGACTAATGAATTTCCATACTTCATACATGAGATAAGGAAATGTCAGAAGCAATGCCAGCCAGAATGAGGCGCTCATGTGCGTGAAAAACTGCGATGCAAGCTTTATGTTGAATATATGCACATTATATTTATCATCGCAGAAATCAGGAAAGAACGGAACGGCGCTTGTTACCTTACAAAGCATACGATATAAAATAAAATCAGACCAGCAAGGCGCCAGTATCACTTTATCGAATAAATAGCGCATACATGAAAATCCCCCTATGGCGAACGCCATAAGCGCAATTATACAACGAAGCAGAGTCCATCGTAACGCTTCCAGATGGTCCCAAAAGGACATTTCCTCTTGTTCTTTCGACATGTTTGCCTTACTTACCCGGATTGTTGTTCGTGGTTGTATCTTCTGCTTTTATATCATCTTCGATGCCTTTTACGCCTTCCTTGAAGTTCTTGATTCCTTTACCAAGACCTTTCATCAATTCAGGTATTTTCTTTCCTCCGAAAAGTAATAAAACGATGATAGCGACAATAATAATTTCCGTTGTGCCCAAATTACCTATTAATAATAAATGATTCATAGTTAATCCTCCTTATGTTTTTCTTATAGTGATCATTAATGGCGCAAAGATACAACTATAAATCGATATAACCGCTCTTTTTAATATTTTTATTGTTTTGAAGCATAAACCGGACAGCTCATGGATATTAACGCGAAGGAAACATGAATTGCCTTTGGCAATCACGCAATACTTTTTAAAATTATCAATCAAGCGTAAACTCGCCATGTTCATCAATCTCTGCCGCAAGCCGTTTTTTTAACGTTTCGCTAAAAGACCGTTGGTTCCTGTTCGTTTCAGGGCATACCATTTGCATCCCTACGCCAATAAACAATTTTTAACATATAAAATTTTGCTATATTTTGTAATCATTGTAAATTTGCATCGAGTTCAATAAATAATTATTTTAACAAAGATTTAAATTAAAAATTATGACGCCAATTATTAATTCTTACATTCCTGAGTTTAAAGTAAACGCTTACTATCAGGGCGAGTTTAAAACGGTAACAGACAAAGATGTGAAAGGAAAATGGGGTATTTTCTTTTTTTATCCTGCAGATTTTACATTTGTATGTCCTACAGAACTGGAGGATATGGCAGATAATTATGCTAAATTCAAGGATTTGGGCATTGAAGTCTATTCTGTGAGTACGGATACTCATTTTGTGCATAAAGCATGGCATGATGCATCGGAAAGCATAAAAAAAATTCAATATCCGATGCTGGCCGATCCCACGGGCATATTGACAAGAGCATTAGGAGTTCATATTGAGGAAGAAGGGCTTGCGTACAGAGGTACTTTTGTTTTTAATCCTGAAGGACAGATAAAGATATGTGAAATACATGATAACGGTATCGGGCGTAATGCATCCGAATTACTCCGAAAGGTAGAGGCTGCTCTATTTGTTGCCGAACATCCGAATGAAGTTTGTCCGGCTAAGTGGAAAAAAGGAGACAAAACTTTAAAACCCGGTATAGACCTGGTTGGAAAAATTTAAATAAGCTGTTACGTCTATATTATTAAAAGGGTTGTCTGAAAAAAACGGGACAACCCTTTTTTGATAGCAAGCCCGAATGTATCCGGAAAATAGATGAAGGCTTAATTTAATAGGGTTCATATTCAAACATTCATTTTAAAAAAACAATACGATTATGTTAGATTCAGCATTGAAAGAACAGGTAAGATCTATTTTTGCAGATTTATCTTCCTCTTATCTACTTGATATATATGTGGCGGACGAACATGAAAGCCGCAATGAACTGACTGAGTTATTGGAAGATATGGCTTCCTGCTCGGAGAATATTCAGATTCGTTTAAATAAAGGACCGGGGTTGGAGTTCTACCTGTTGAAAGACAAACAAAACACGGGGATAAAATTCAGAATGGTTCCTAATGGGCACGAATTTTCGACCCTTCTTCTGGCAATTTTAAATTGTGATGGAAAAGGGAAAAATTTTCCTGACGAATTTATTCAAAATCGGGTGAAATCTTTGAAAGGTGAGATCAGATTGTCGACCTATGTTTCTCTTACATGCACCAATTGTCCGGATGTAGCTCAGGCATTTAATTTGATGGCGATAATAAATCCGGGTATAAAACATGAAACGGTTGATGGCGCTATCCATCAGAAGGAGGTTGAGGATCTTGGTATTCAGGGTGTTCCGGCTGCGTTTGCCGATGGCGAATTGATCCATTCGGGCAAAGCCGGTTTTGGCGAATTGCTGGACAAGCTGGAAGCAAAGTACGGTAACGAAGAACCTGTTATCATGGCTTCTAACGATAAAGAATATGATGTTCTGATTATCGGAGGAGGGCCGGCCGGCGCTTCGGCAGCTATTTATTCTGCGCGTAAGGGATTGAAAGTCGCCGTCCTTGCGGAGCGTATCGGCGGACAGGTAAAAGAAACTGTCGGAATTGAAAATGTTATTTCCGTCATTGCTACTACAGGAGAAAAACTTGCGGCGGATTTAAAAGCGCATATGCTTGATTATCCTGTTGAGATATTTGAAAACCGTACGGTAGAAAAAGTGGAACTGGACGGGAACCGGAAAATTATTCATGTAAGGGGCGGCGAAAAATATAGTACTTCCGCATTGATTATCGCTACTGGGGCAAAATGGCGAAGACTGAATGTTGAAGGGGAGTCGCGGTATATCGGAAGAGGGGTTGCGTTCTGCCCGCATTGCGACGGACCTTTTTATAAAGGAAAGCATGTTGCGGTTGTCGGAGGAGGAAACTCAGGTATAGAAGCCGCGATCGACCTTGCAGGAATATGTTCGAAAGTAACTGTCTTTGAGTTTCTGGAAGATCTGAAAGCCGACAGCGTATTACAGGAGAAATTAAAAAGTCTGCCGAACACTGAAATTTTTACGAACTCACAGACTACGGAACTGGTCGGCGACGGGGAAAAAATCACAGGCATAAAGGTGAAAAACCGTCAGTCAGGAGAAGAAAAAACAATGGCTTTAGATGGGATTTTTGTTCAGATCGGTTTGACGGCAAGTAGCTCCGTGTTTAAAGATATTATCAAGACGAATGCGATCGGTGAAATCGAAATAGACGCATCCTGCAGAACGAACATTCCGGGAGTATATGCTGCAGGCGATGTTACAACAGTTCCTTATAAGCAGATCATTATATCCATGGGGGAAGGGGCGAAAGCTGCGCTTGCGGCATTTGACGACCGTATGCGCGGATTACTAGATTAATATTGCTTCCGGATAATAGATTCATGTCCGGCTTACACATCTTGATTCGTTTAGATTGAATGTCGGCAATGCCTTGCAACAATCCTCGGAATCGGAAATAATTTCTGAAATTTGTCTGCTCTGTCATGCGAAACAAATATCGAAACAAAAATATTTTTTGTTTTGTATTTCGCCCGACTTACATTACATTTGCAAATTCAAAAATCAATATTAAAAGTTGTAAGTATGAAAGTTTTTGTATATCCGGGTCAGGGCGCCCAGTTTGTATGTATGGGAAAGTCAATGTATGACGAGAATTCGCGTGCAAGAGAATTGTTCGAGGAAGCGAATGAGATTCTTGGCTTTCGTATAACGGATATCATGTTTTCAGGCACGGACGACGAGCTGAAACAAACAAAAGTGACGCAACCTGCTATTTTTCTACATTCCGTTATTCTTTCAAAGATATGGGGAAAATTGTTTACTCCGGGAATGATGGCCGGACATTCGTTGGGCGAATTTTCAGCCCTTACGGCTTCCAATGCGCTTTCGTTTGAAGACGGGCTTACTCTTGTATCAAAACGCGCGTATGCAATGCAGAAAGCGTGCGAACTGCAACCTTCTACCATGGCGGCGATTATCGGTCTTCCGGATGAAACGGTTGAGAAAGTCTGTACGGAGATAACGGATGAAATTGTCGTTTGTGCAAACTATAACTGTCCGGGACAGATTGCTATATCGGGAACAGAGACCGGGATTGATAGAGCATGTGAAATGTTGACGGCGGCAGGCGCAAAACGCGCTTTGAAATTAAAAGTAGGAGGCGCATTCCATTCTCCTTTGATGGAGCCTGCGCGTACAGAACTTGCCGAGGCAATTAATGCAGCCATATTCAATAAACCTGTTTGTCCGATATATCAGAACTATACGGCGCTTCCTTCAACAGATGCGGCAGAAATTAAAGAAAACCTGATCGCCCAGCTTACCGCACCGGTAAAATGGACGCAGACTATTCGAAATATGGTTGCCGATGGCGCCGATCATTTTGTAGAATTAGGGCCAGGTAAAGTTCTGCAGGGTCTTATTCTGAAAGTCGATAATTCGGTTACGGCGGAAAGCTATCAGGATAAGATAACTACGGATTAATGTTTTATCTTGGTTATTTCTATGGTAGCAGATAATCTGATATATGATAAGAACACGTTGGAATTTGTCGCCGTCACGCTCGAATTTTGTGCATTGATGGAGACAACTTCCGAGCATACCTTGTTTTCTTTTACAGATAAAGCCGTAAAAATACTTCCGCTATTGTATCTTAAAGCTACGTTATTGCCGGTTCGGGAAGAACGGGACGAAGAGTATGAGATGGAGCATTTCATTACTGAAAATACGTATGAAGTAATACGTCGTCGTCTTGCGGAGTTGCTTGGCGAATATGATTCCTATCTTGAAACCTTTCATCCTGATATGAAATACAGCGATACTCCTATTGCCGTTACAATTTCAGAGAATCTGGCTGATGTGTATCAGGATTTAGGCGATTTCGCAGCTCTTTTCCGTCAGGAAAATGAGGAAGTGATGGAGCAGGCTTTATCTATTTGTGAAGAAAACTTCCGGTTTTATTGGGGACAAAAACTTCTTAACGCATTGAAAGCTCTTCATGTGGCGCGGTTTAACGAAGACCTGTCTTCGGATAATGATGAATATGTAACGGAAGAGAATACGAAATGAATTTTACTCATGCTATAACAAAAGATGTAATATCGCAGATGCCACGGGAAATATTTCCGGGAGATATCGTTGTTGTGGATACGGAAAAAGGGGTGGAGGAAGCGCTCCTGTATTTGTCCTCGTCTACTGAGGTCGGATTTGATACTGAAACACGGCCGAGTTTTTCAAAAAAAACTCATTATAAAATGTCGCTTATGCAACTTTCGAGCGATAACACATGTTTCCTTATCAGGTTGAATAAGTTTAAGAAAATGCCGGTCTCGCTGGAATTGTTCCTCAAAAATGAAGCGATCAAAAAAATAGGTCTTTCATTGCGGGATGATTTTCATGGATTGAACAGCCTGACTAAAATATCTCCCGGCAATTTTATCGATTTGCAGCAATATATTGTGCAGTTCGGTATCGAGGAGATGAGCCTTCAGAAAATTTATGCGATACTTTTCGGTAAAAAGATATCCAAACGCGAGCGTTTAAGTAACTGGGAAGCTAAAGTCCTGACAGAATCGCAACAACGGTATGCCGCTCTTGATGCATGGTCCTGTCTTCGTATATATCAATTTTTGGAACGCTCAAAATGAATCTTTGTAAAATCTATCTGAAACCAAAAAAGGAAGAATCTCTTCTGCGCTTTCATCCCTGGGTGTTTTCCGGCGCTGTTGCTTCTGTAGAAGGAAAACCTGCGGAAGGCGATATTGTTGAGGTCTATAGCGCGAATAATCATTTTCTGGGCACAGGTCATTATCAGATCGGTAGTATTATTGTACGTATATTATCGTTTATTCCGGCCGGAATCGACGTCGCTTTCTGGGCGGAACGTATACGTCGGGCTTACGAATTGCGCCGCTCTATCGGCCTTATTACGAAAGAGGCGAGCGATCCTCAGCTGTTCGGCCTTTCGGTAAATGATACATACAGGTTGATACATGGAGAAGGCGATTGTTTACCGGGACTTATTATTGACGTATATGCTTATACGGCTGTTATTCAAGCTCATTCCGCAGGTATGCATTATGCGCGCAAGGATATTGCAAAAGCGTTATGCGAGGTATTGGGAAGTAATTTACGCCGTATTTATTATAAATCCGAAGGAACCCTTCCGTTTAAGGCTAATCTTGGCGAAGAAAACGAATATCTTTATGGGAGTGATAATAAAGAACCATCTATTGCTATCGAGAATGGTAATAAATTTTATATAGACTGGCAAAAGGGGCAAAAAACCGGCTTTTTTATTGATCAGCGGGATAACAGAACCCTGCTTCGGCATTATGCAAAAGACCGTGCAGTCCTGAATATGTTTTGTTATACGGGAGGATTTTCCGTTTATGCATTGCGCGGAGGAGCGTCTCTTGTTCATTCGGTAGACAGTTCTGCCAAAGCGATTGCGTTGACGAACGAAAATGTAGCGCTGAATTTTCCGGAAGACGCGCGTCATCAGGCATTTGCTGAAGACGCCTTTAAATTTATGGAAAATATTGATAATAAATATGATCTGATCATACTGGATCCTCCTGCTTTCGCAAAACGCCGGGATGTATTGCGAAACGCATTGCAGGGTTACCGTAAACTTAATGCGATTGCATTTAAAAAAATAAAACCGGGGGGTCTTATTTTTACTTTTTCCTGCTCGCAGATTGTTAGTAAAAATGACTTCCGGTTGGCTGTTTTCAGCGCCGCTGCACAGTCGGGGCGCACGGTCCGTATACTTTGCCAGCTGACGCAACCGGCAGATCATCCGATCAATATTTATCATCCCGAAGGCGAATATCTGAAAGGCCTTGCGCTTCAGGTAGAATAAAAAAAATAAAATTATGATGGAGTGGTCTAAATTATTATCCGGTAAACGTCTTGGCGTGGAACATTACCATGAACGTAAGCATGAACGAACTAATTTCCAACGTGATTATGACCGGTTAATATTCTCTTCGCCATTCCGTCGTTTACAAAATAAAACGCAGGTATTTCCCTTGCCGGGTAGTATATTTGTGCATAACCGATTGACTCACAGTCTCGAAGTGTCGTGCGTGGGACGTTCAATCGGTAAAAATATATCTTCCCGCCTGATTCGGAAGTATGGCGATCCGGAGGGGATTAACTTTTCCGAGATGGATTCGATTGTTTCAGCCGCATGCCTTGCGCATGATATGGGAAATCCGCCATTCGGTCATTCCGGCGAGCGGGCTATTTCTGCGTATTTTACGGATGGTAAAGGTAAACAATATGAACGGGAGGTTCGCGCTCAAGGCGGTCGTTGGGAAGATTTTCTTTATTTTGAAGGTAATGCGAATGCAATGCGCTTGCTTACACATAAATTCAAAGGACGCCGCGAGGGCGGTTTTGCGTTGACGTACAGTACGCTTGCTTCTGTGGTAAAATATCCTTTTGCTTCTATTTATGCGACTGCGGCTAAGAAAAAATTCGGCTTCTTTCAGACGGAAGAAGACGCGTATCTCCGTATCGTTAAGGAACTGGGTATTCCTTCATTGAACAGGGTGGCAGACGCAAGTTGTAGTCCCGTGTCCACCGGCGATACACGACCGCATGCCAAAGCGGAGGTATATGCCCGCTACCCGTTAGTCTATCTGGTAGAAGCGGCCGATGACATTTGTTACCAGATCATGGATATCGAAGATGCTCATAAGCTGCGTCTTCTGACAAAAGACGAGGTGTTTGATTTGTTTCTCGCTTTCTTTGACGGGAAGCGTCTTGAAGATATCAAACACACGATGATGATGGTTAATGATACGAATGAACAAATTGCTTATCTTCGTTCATGTATCATTGGATTGTTGGTAGATGAGTGTACGCAGGAATTTCTTGATAATGAAGATCGTTTTCTGGAAGGAACTTACCCCAGACCATTAATAGAAGGAATAGGCGATATTGCGGGAAAAGCGTATAAAATGTGTTCAAAAGTCGCTTATGAAAAGATATACATATCACGCGATGTGGTCGATATCGAGCTTGCCGGTTATCATATTTTCGGATATCTGCTTGAAACGATTATTGACGCGATGATGAATGTGAATCATTCCTATAGTAAATTATTGTTGAACCGCGTGCCTGACCAATATGATGTTTATGCGCCTACTACTTACGGAAAAATTCAGTGCGCTCTTGATTACATATCAGGGATGACGGATGTGTACGCGCTTGATCTTTATCGTAAGATTACGGGACAGAGTTTGCCTGCAGTATAGCGCGCTTGCAATGGGATGGACGCTACAATAAATTAAAACAATATAGTTCTTAGTTCTATGGAAAATAAGTATAAAAGAATTCTTCTGAAATTGAGCGGCGAATCGCTGATGGGCGGTAAACAATATGGTATAGACGAAGTGCGTCTCGGAGAGTATGCGGCACAGATAAAAGAAGTTGCAGAGATGGGTATTCAGATCGGAATCGTTATCGGTGGCGGAAATATTTTCCGCGGATTAAGCGGAGTTTCTAAGGGCGTTGACCGTGTAAAAGGCGATCAGATGGGGATGCTGGCTACCGTAATAAATAGCTTGGCATTGCATTCCGCTCTTCATGCTGCCGGAGTAAAAGCGTCTGTACTTACCGCTCTCCGTATGGAGCCTATCGGCGAATATTACAGTAAGGACCGTGCGATCGACCTGTTACGACAGGGGTATGTTGTTATTATTGCGGGCGGAACCGGAAACCCGTTTTTTTCAACAGATACGGCGTCCTCCTTGCGCGGCATTGAAATCGAAGCGGATGTAATGCTGAAAGGGACGCGTGTTGACGGAATCTATACCGCTGATCCGGAAAAGGACCCGACGGCGAAAAAGTTTGACGAGATCACTTTTGATGAAATATACAACCGCAAGCTGAAAGTCATGGACCTTACGGCGACTACGATGTGCAAAGAAAATAACCTGCCTCTTATCGTATTTGATATGGATACGATTGGTAACCTCAAAAAAGTAATGAGCGGAGAAAAAACAGGTACGTTTGTACATAATTGATTCTCCGGATAAAAACGTTTCGGCATGACGCTCGCGCAGCTCCGGAAAGAAAAAACTGTTTTTATTCGAAAATGAAGACAGGCTGCGCCTCAACAATAAAAATAAATGAAATTTATTTTGTATTGCCTTCGGCTTGCGCTATCTTTGTGGAAATTAATTTTTAAAAAATATGGCAACAGACACAAATCAAATCATTAAAGGTGCAGAAACAAAAATGTCTTCTGCGATTGCTTATTTGGATGATGAATTGGCGCGTATCCGTGCCGGAAAAGCAAATCCGAAGATTCTGGATAATATACGGGTCTCCTACTATGGACAGATGACCCCGCTGACCAGCGTTGCATCTGTTAATACTCCTGATGCTAAAACCCTGCTGATTACTCCATGGGAAAAACCGTTAATTAAAGAGATTGAAAAGGCGATCCTTCATTCGGACGTGGGTATCACTCCTGAAAATAATGGCGAAGTGATACGTCTCGGCATTCCTCCGTTGACGGAAGAGCGTCGCCGTGATTTGGCTAAACAGGCAAAGCAGGAGGCCGAGAATGCTAAAATAAGCATTCGTAATACACGCCGGGAGGTGATTGACGTATTGAAGAAATCGGTAAAAGACGGCGTCCCCGAAGATGTAGCAAAAGATGCGGAAGAAAAAGTTCAGAAAATTCATGATAAGTTTATCAAACAGATTGACGAACTTTACGCTGCTAAAGAAAAAGAAATCATGACTGTCTGATGCACGGTCTTGTCGTTAAAAACACAGGAAGCTGGTACACGGTTTATACAGACGACAAACGTCCTGTCGAATGTAAGGTGAAAGGATCTTTTCGCCTGAAAGGTATCCGGAGTACGAGTCCTGTCGTTATAGGAGACCGTGTTGAGATTGAAGAAAATAACGAAGGTACGGCGTTTATCACGGAGATTGATGAACGCCGTAACTATATGATTCGCCGTGCTTCGAACCTTTCGAAAGAGTCGCATATCCTTGCTGCGAATATTGACCTTGTCATACTCGTTATAACGATCAACTACCCTTCTACCACCACCGTTTTTATTGATCGTTTCCTTGCCACAGCGGAGGCATATCGTATTCCCGTACAGCTTGTTTTTAATAAAGTAGACCGTTACGACGAAGATGAACTGGAATATCTTGAAGCGCTTATTCGGTTGTATGAAACGATAGGTTATCCATGTTTAAAAATGTGCGCCGTAACGGGTGAAGGGATCGACACATTCAGACGGATACTTGCCGGAAAAATTACGCTGATATCCGGACACTCCGGAGTTGGCAAATCGACAATTATAAATAGGCTTTTCCCCGACGCCAATCTGAAAACAGGCGATATATCCGAATATCATAAGAAAGGTATACACACGACTACGTTTTCAGAAATGATACCGCTTCCGGACGGAGGATACCTTATTGACACTCCCGGTATTAAGGGTTTTGGAACAATCGAAATGGACGGCGCCGAGGTTGCGCATTATTTTCCTGAAATCTTTAAGTTTTCTGCAGATTGCCGTTTCAATAACTGCGCACATCGCAATGAGCCGGGATGCGCTGTCGTCAAAGCCGTTAATGAGCGCTACATAAGTGAATCGCGCTATAAAAGTTACCTTAACATACTCGATGATAAAGACGAAAACAAATACAGGGGCGCTTATTAGAGCCGTTTATAATGCCGTAAGCGTTTGTGAACGGTCACCTTTCCCGTAACACTTGTTTTGGATCGGATTTTGTAAAGTAACTGTAGGGTTTCCATCTGACGAATTATTCTTCTATTTGTTGAGTTACAACTGATTTGAGACTCTCAATCACAATTATGCTGGCAATGGGTTTCGGGTTTTTCTATTTCGATTGTGACATGGTCTATATGAAACGGTTTGGCAATATTGATAATCTTGTGTTTTAATTGTTCCGGATTCGTAGTGGCGCTTACAACATGGAATGTCATAATGTGCGATTCTCCGTCCATTGTCCACAAATGCAGGTCATGTATGGACAGTACCTCTTCTACTGCATTCAGTTTTTTCTCCAGATCCTCCATATCAATGTTTTCAGGCGTCGCTTGCAGCATAATCCGGAATGTATCATGCATATTTCTGAAAACATTTGATAGTACCCAAAGGCTTATGGCAATCGAAAGTATCGGGTCGAGAACCGGCAGGCTGGCAAACATCATGACAATGCTGACGATTAATACGGCAATCCAACCTAAAACGTCCTCCATAATATGCAGGAATACGGCGCGTTCGTTCAGCGAACTTCCTTTTTTCAGTCTCAGCGCGGCAGCGCCGTTGATGATGATACCGACAATCGCAATTCCTAACATTCCGTGAGCGCTTACTTCCTGCGGGTCAAAGATCCGCTTTCCGGCTTCAAAAAGTACAATCGCAGAACTGATGAACAATACCCCTGAAAGAAATATAGACCCAAGCAGCGAAAAGCGTCGGTATCCGTATGTGTATTTATGGTCGCGTTTCTGCGTTGCTTTTTTTTGAAGCGCCCATGCAACGGCTAACGAAAGGCAATCGCCGAAATCGTGGAGCGCATCCGAAAGAATGGCGATACTGTTCGTGTAAAGTCCGCCGATAACTTCCACAACGACAAAAAACAAATTCAGGAAGAATGCTACAGATATATTTTTTGTAGCATTATCTCCATGATTGTTTTGATGGTTATGATTGTGCGCCATAAGTTTCAATTTTTACGTTTTTCGCCTGGATGTTGAGATTTTCGATATTTACGATCTCGCTTTCTCCGAACCAGTCGGGTATCGGCGTTCCGTCCGGAAATTTAGCCCGGGCAAATTCAATGGAATGCAATTATTTCGATTTCAACCAGACCGTTTTTAGGCAGGCTTTTAACTGCTACAGCCGAACGGGCAGGAAAATCTCCTTCGAACTGCAATGCATAGATCTCGTTAACGACTGTGAAATCGGTCATGTCTGTTAGAAAAACAGTCGTTTTAACAATATCAGCCATCCTATATCCGGCATCCGAAAGAATGGCTTTGATATTTTTAAAAACCTGCGCAGTCTGTTCTTTTACGCCTCCTTCTACGAAATTACCTGTGGCCGGATCTATTCCTAACTGACCCGAGGCAAATAAAAAACCGCCTTTCCGAATTGCCTGACTATATGGGCCTATGGCGGCAGGCGCCTGATTTGTCCGGATTACTTTTTTCATATGAGCTGTTATATAAAATAATTTCCGCAAATGTACAAATTTTATTTAAATAAAAGCGTTTGGCTTTTAACCCAACTTGTCATTTTTACCCCATGAAACGAACATTCAAAACGGCTTGCGCCAAAGAGTTATGAACATTTGTGAGTTCCATGTTTCCTTAATGTTAAAATTTAAATAATGTACACATAAAAAAAAGGCGTAATGGTGTTAAGAAAATCGAAAAATATCAAAATTATATAGCGCTGTCGCACAGCGCTATATAATTTTGATATTCTGAAAAAAGTTGCCCGTAGTCTCAGAATCGTATTTTTAGATTTGGAGGCGGCGACTTTTCAAACTGCTGTGCGACAGGATAGAGCAGAAGATCAAAGGCATAACTGTTCTTTTTTTGAGTGTCCCGCAAGAAGTAGAAAAAGAAGCGGAAATCATATCCCGCATGGTACATCCCTCGTCGGAGTTGGAGACAGCTTTTATGGTTGTTCCTCTATTCTGTACGCGCTTCCTGCCGTATGCGTCCGGCCAAAGCGGTCTTTGGCGCGGACTTCTATCCGGTGTTCGCCGACAGGCAAGGCTGCCGGTATGCGGACTTTCCAGAGATGACTGCAAATGACCGGATTGGACGGACGGCGACCGGGAACTAAGCGTTCCAGGTAATCCCAATCCTGTACGTAACGGTAATAAGCCGGATCAAACTCCTCTGCCCGTTGCATCTTCATCCATGCGCCGTCGTCGATGCGGTATTCCACCATATCCTCCGGGCTTCCCATGAAAAAGTCGGCGTAAACGGATGCGCTCGTCGAACGGCGGAAAGGGACAACTTTCGGGTGGTAGAGCGCTATCTGATAATCGTCCGGTTTCCCAAGCGCTTTGTAATCCAGCACATACCGGTTGCCGTCGATTCGCAGGAAAGCATAGCCGGCGGGCGTTCCGTCGCGCATCGTAGATACGGGAATACCTTTGTCGTTCAATATGCCCGAAAACCAGTCGCCGCAGCTTGTTCCGACATTATATTCATGGATCGGTTTTTCGCGGTTGATGCCCTGTTTTTTCCCGATAACATGCTGCATCTGGATATGCGTATGAGCGGAAAGGAAGAGGACGTCAGGGTAATCTTTCAACAACTCGTACAAAGCCTGCCGGTCGGCGTCGCGGAAAGCCGCTCCGTTTCCCGGGTCAATCAGCGGGATGTGCATCGAAACGACAATCAGGCGGTCGTGCGGGACGCAGGCGAGATCGTTTTTGACAAAAGCGAGTTGATCTTCCCGCAAACCGCCCCAATAGCCTTTTCCCGTCAACGGATGCGGATATAGGATGTCGTCTAATACGATAAAGTGCGCTTTCCCGTAATTGAAAGCGTAGTTGTTCGGTCCTAAATGAGCTTCAAACGATTCGTCCGAAAGACGGTCTTCCGTGGCTTCGTAGTTCATGTCGTGATTGCCCATGACGTTGTACCAGGGTATGCCCATTTGACGGATGGCCTGTTTGTAGGGCTGGTGGAGGTCTAAGCGGTCGCCGACCAGGTCGCCGAGCGTTATTCCGAAAGCGGCTTCCCTGACCTGTTGGGCTTCGGCAATGACGCCCCGTTGGAGGTATTCCAGTTCCTGTTCGTTGTAGGGCTGGGTATCCCCGAAAAGTAAAGCGGCGAATGTCTCCGGTTCGTCGTATTTGTACAGGGCGAAATCCACCGAGGCGGGAAGCGCTCCGGTTGGTTTCACGCCTTTGTAGAAACTGTCCGGCGAGCCGGCAGGTTTGTGGAGGTAATACGACTGAGACAGATTAAACGTGTCTAAAGCCGTCCGGTAGCCGGTCGGTTTAATGACAAAGACGATCAGGTCGTCGTCGGCAGGCAGACGGTATTTCCCCGACGCATCCGTCAGGGCGACGTCCGTCCCGTTAGAGACGGCTACTCCCGCGACGCCTTTTTCTTTCCTGTCGCGCCGGCCGTTCCGGTTAAGGTCCTCGTAAACGGTTCCCGCAACGAAAGACCGGGCTGATACGGACGCCGCCGCCGCCCGGGATTGAGCAAATACCGGCAGGGTCATTGCCGCCCAAATAAATAAGAAAATACTTCGTTTCATAAATCAATTTTTTTAAATTTTTATTAACTATATTCTGGTGTAAAATTCGGATTTATTTATTACAAATATGCTGCAAAATTATTAAAAATCGTTTACGATTACTCATAGCGAGCCTTTAAGAGACGTGAAATTAATAACTTGTAACGGAAAATCCGGCAGGGTTGTCCCTGCCGGATTTTCTTTTAAAGAGACCGTGGACATACTGCGCGCAGCATGAATAAAGGGGCGAATCTCAAGGTTTGCCCCTTTAATTTTATCCGGCGATGCAAAACAGACGTCCGATCATCTATGTGAATTTTGAGGAGTAAAAGTTTTTTAGTGGACGCTAATGATATAAGGTTATTCTTTACCAAATCAACTTCATTTCGTATGCTTTTTTTATCAGTTCGGCAACGTTTCGGGCATTGAGTTTAATGAGTAAATTCTTCCTGAAAAATTTCACGGTTTCGGAATCACGGAAAATTAGGTCCGCAATTTCTTTTGTGGTATATCCGTCTGCAACATATCTAAGTATCTCATTTTCACGATCAGAAAGCCAAATAACATCGTCCCTGGCTTTTTCTTTCAACAGAATATCTATTTCGTCGCATAAGAAAACCTCGCCTTTACTCACTGCCTCTATACCTAAAAGCATCTCTTCACTTTCTGCATTTTTAAGGATATAGCCAAGCGCGCCATTATGTAAGGCTCGTTTGGCAATACTGAATTCTTTGTAGCTTGTAAGCATAATGATTTTTAATTCGGGGTATTGCTTCTTTATTTCGGCGCAAAAATCAATGCCATCGCCATCGGGTAATCCGATATCTAAAAGCAGAATATCCGGAAGACCTTTTGCCAGTCCGTCACGGCAAGTTGCCAAATCGTGATACACATCAGTGACCCGGGCTATTTCTGTTTCGTTAATCAACTTGCTCAGGCTATCCGCCACCATGCGGTGGTCATCGACAATGTGAACTTCTACCATAATTCGTTTATATCACTATCAGGTGTTTATCTCAATAATTGTTTCGGTTCCTTTATTCGGAGAGGAAAAAATATTTATTTTCCCGCTGCATGAAGCAACCCTGTCTTGAATGCTTTTTAACCCGACTCCTTTTATTACCGTTTTTTCATCAAATCCCGAGCCGTCATCCTGAACGGTAAGAGCAATATGATTCTCTCCCTGTACCAATTGGACATTAATATTTTTTGCGCCCGAATGACGAATTGAATTACTAACTAACTCATTTGCACAACAATATAAAACAAATTCGATCCTCTTTTCAATACGCTTTTCCTGTCCGAAAAAGTGGAATCGCACATTAGGGAATTGTGCTGTAAAATCCTCCAATGCCGTTTTTATGCCGTTACGCAAAGGCAAGGGCATGAGGTTACGAGAGATTCTGCGTACTTCTTCGATACAATCGTTCAGCTTATTGCTGATATCTGTATTATCAAAGTCTGATTTTACTGCCGAAAGTGTGCCGAGCAGACGGTCATGTAGTTCGCCTGCTATACGTTCCCGTTCGCTCATCTCTCCTTCCTGAACCGCATTCGAAGCAGCCAGCTGTTTCTCTTTTTGCGAATTTCTGATCTTTAACCACAATGCTACTCCTAAAGAGAGCGTAAACATTGCACCTGCAATTACGAGCCAAACATAAAGTTGCCGTTCTTTCTCCAACGAGGTAATACGCAACTCTTTCTTCTCGGTTTCGTGCTTTATTTCCATGTCTGCCAGACTGTTATGAAGGCTCTTTTCATTTCCTGATTTCATTATATCATAATACTTGTTCAAGAAATACTCGGCTCTTTCTTTTTGCCCCATGTAAATATTGGCGATTGTTAGCGTATAGGCAGTGTACGAAGCTTCCTCTACGCTGGTAGAATCCATCATCCATGCTTTCATCGCCAAATCTTCACACGCTTTAAATTTTCCCATTTCCCGATAAATATCAGCCAATGAGCCATAAGCCCCGAGTATATGTCGAGGGTCGCCGAATTCTTCTGCTACAGTCAAACCTTCCTGTGCATATTCCAAGGCTTTCCCAAAGTTTTTACTTATGGAAAAGCAAGTGGCTAAGGAGTTCATGCTAATTATTTCATATGGTTTGTTGCCAATTTCCCGACTTATTGCCAGCGTTCTCTTAAAACTTTCCTCCGCTCTGACCAAATCTTTTATGTCGGCATAGACAGTTCCCAGTCCATAATCGACTTCCATTTCTTGCTGTTTGAGATTTAATTGCCTCGATACTTCCAATGCCTGGTTGAAATAATAAATTGCCCTGTCGGGATTATTTTGTATCCTGTGAATAATAGCTATATTGTTTAAACTACCTGCATGTGCCGGATTTGTCGGGATATCATGAAATGACAGTGATTTCATGTAGTAATCAAGAGCTTGTTGATAGTCATGCTTTAGCCGGTACAAATTGCCTAAACTGCCGTATACCGACGTCTGTAATGATTCATCCTTAGCTTCTATTGCTGTTTTCAAAGATTTTTCCAAATATATACGCGATGTATCAACACTCGCTTTGTGATAATAAATAGTTCCCAAAAACCTGTTAAAAATCGACGTCATTCTTTTGTCCTTCTCCTTTTCGGCAAGTTGTAAGCCTTTTATGGAGTATTCAATACCCATTTCCAAATTGTATCCATAGCAAAGACGACTTATTTCCTCATACAATGCGAGTTGTTTTACGGAAGATAGTTTTTCTGTCTCCAGTATGTTTATCAGCGAATCGACTTTCAGCGCTTGCGCATTAATATTCAATGCCGGTAGAACGAATAGACAAAGGGCAACTATCTGTTTCATAAACTGCATATTTAAATTTCACAAAATTATCATTTTTTTGTCTACCATCCTACTACCCAAAAGGGTAAATTATTCATGCAGACTGCAAAAACTACTCTTTTGGGTAATTGACAAGTCTTATCTTGTTTTATAGTTTTGTACAATTTTCACGGCAGGACGTAAAAGAGATTGGAAGCCATTTGTAGAAATTATGGAGCGATATTGATAAATAAGTGAATATAAAATCAACAAAGATGAAAAAACATGTATCGATTTTAATGATTACTGTGCTGACGTTGTTAACATCTTGTAATAAAGAAAATGCCGACCCACAGTTTTGGCAGGAAGAGGCCGCCGCCGAATACTGGCAGGTTACATGGAACCTGAACGGCGGTTCGTGGCCTCCGGGAGATAACCATGCCACACAAGCGCTGAAAGGCGGAACGCTCGCCGAACCCAATGAACCTGTAAAAACAGGCGGTACTTTCAAAGGTTGGTACAGGGAAGCTGCATTGACCAACAAAGTTTCTTTCCCTTATGATGTAAGCGGGCTAACAAATAACTTCACCCTATACGCCAAATGGGAAATGGGAAACCAATCCGGTAACATTTCCTTAAATAAAGCATCACTTACAATCCACACGACCGACCGCGAACGGCTTACAATTACTTCCGCTTCGGGAGATAACCCCACTGTTATATGGTCAACATCCAACAAGGATGTGGCAATTGTAAATCATCAGGGAGTAGTAACGGCAACTGGTGCAGGAAATGCCGTGATTACGGCTACCGTCGGGAGTAAATCTGTCGATTGTGACGTCGAAGTCATCTATTCGGTAATCACAGGAATAGGTACGGCAATATGGAAAAACGGAGAAAAGATCGAAATAATGAATTATAACGCGCCTAAAGATATCAGATCGGTTTTTGTTTACAGAGGCGATATATATATAACCGGAACTAAAACGGACGTCATGGCAGGCAGCACAACGATCACCGAGTACAGCCGAGCTGTGGTAATTAAGGTAGAATGCGCCATTAAGGGCGAGCTTAATACCCTGATCTTTACAGATCAGCTCCTTGAAACAAAAGGAAACGCATCTTACGGAGAGGATATATTTATTTCGGCAAATGGGGATATCTATGTTACCGGTTATGAAATATCTACAAACGAATATAATAATTATTACCATAGATCGGTACTTTGGAAAAACGCTAAACTACAACCGGTACTTTCAAATAGCAATATGAGTCAAAATGCAGTTGCAAGGTCTGTTTTCGTAAGCGATAACGATGTTTATATTGTCGGTAACTATGGTTATTATGTTGACGATGGTATATGGAAAAACGGGCTATTCGAATTATTAGAAAGACCGCAGGGAGATATCGCCCGGCTAAAAGCCTCTTCGGTTTTTGTTTCAGGCGACGATGTGTATGTAGCTGGAGCAGCATATTATTACGGTAAATATTACTCCGTGCCAAAGGCTGTTTTATGGAAAAACAATGTCCCTGCGGTTCTGGGAACAGGGGAGGCCGGCTCTGAACTTTATTCGGTTTTCGTTTCAGGAAATGACGTGTATGTCGCCGGACACGGAGGTTTATGGAAAAACAATGATCTGATGTTCGATGAGCGTGTAAACGATGTATGCGTATATAACGAGGATGTGTATGCGTCAGGCGATGAAGATTTGTGGATAAATGGCGTAAAACAATACTGGGGAGCGGGTAAGTCTGTCGTTGTAAAATAAACATACGGTGTACCCCTATCTTTTGTGATTAAAAATAATTACATTTGCAAATGATATATTTACTTGATTATAAACGAACATTTTGATTATGAAGACTTTGAAAGTACCTTATGTGCCGGCATTGGACGGACTTGAACTGAGAGATGCGGCAGAGCGGATGGAAACGGAAGCCTTGCGTCAGAGTATAGATGTTATTAATTGGGAAGAATATTCTTATAAACCGGTGGTGGCTTTTGATATTGCGCGGGGGAAAGAAGAATTATATCTCCATTATTTTGTACGTGGATTATCTTTACGCGCCATGGCTGATGAAGATGGAGAGTATGTTCATCCGGATAGTTGCGTGGAATTTTTTATGCGTCAGGAGAATGATCTGTATTATACGAATTTTGAATTTAATTGTATCGGAACTTGTCTTGCTGCGCGTGGAATGAATCGTAATGCGCGAATTTCTTTTACCTCAAACGAATATAAAAAGATACGTCGTTATACGACTGTCCGGCGTGAAGCTTTTCCGGAAAAAACCGGCATTTACGAGTGGGAATTGACGGTCGCCATACCGTTTGAACTGATGGGGCTTAAAGTCTCAAACCTGCCGGATAAGATCCGTGGTAATTTTTATAAATGTGCGGATGAAACGGCCAATCCCCATTATGTCGCCTGGAACCCGATCAATCTGCCTTCGCCGGATTATCATTGTCCGGAACATTTCGGAGAAATCCGCTTCTGATTTTTTAAAAAAAACCGGATCCGAATTCCGGTTTTTTTTTAATCGTCAACTCCTTTGACGTCTACAATACTTATTTCAAACATCAGCGTCGAATATCCGGGAATTACTACTGACGTGCTGGAATTTTTGTATCCGGATCTTCCGTAGGCTAACTGGTACGGAATCCATATTTCCCATTTGTCTCCTTTAACCATGTGTTGTAATGCTGTTTTCCAACCGCTCATAACGCTATTGAGAGTAAAAACGGACGGAGAACCGTCGAATAACCGTTGATCACAAACGTCGCCTTTTTCAATGTTGTATTCGGGATAATCGGCGACATAACAGCCTTTGTAATAACAGGACACGGCGCTTGTATATCGTATGGAGTCTGTCCCTGTTCCGGCTTCAAGTACTTTATAGTAGATACTGCCTTCGTTTCCAGGGGATACTAATTCTTTATATTCGGGATCGGTCTTGATTGCATTAAATGCTGTCAGATTGGCTATCATCCATTGTTCCTGATGATTATCATCATCGTCGCCACAGGACGTTACGCTGAATAGCGTCGTAACAATCATCATCAAATATAATCCGTATTTTTTCATTAACTGTGAATTTTTGATTTGTTTATTTTAATTTCTCAAGAATACTGCGCATGCTTACCTTCTCGGAAATAATGCTATGCAGTTTGTCTATAGGTACGCGTTCCTGTTCCATTGTATCGCGGAAACGTATGGTGACGCACTGATCGTTCAGCGAGTCATGATCGATAGTGATGCAATAAGGTGTTCCGATGGCGTCCTGGCGACGGTAGCGTTTGCCTATCGAGTCTTTTTCGTCATACTGGCACCGGAAATCGAAGCGCAACAGGTTCATTATTTCATTTGCTTTTTCCGGAAGTCCGTCTTTGCGCACCAAAGGCATCACGGCCAATTTTACCGGAGCTAAAGCCGCGGGTAATTTCAACACAACGCGCGTTTCTCCGTCTTTCAGCGTTTCTTCGCAATAAGCTCCTGCCATTAAACTGAGGAACATACGGTCTACGCCAATGGATGTTTCGATTACATAGGGGACGTAACTCTTATTTAATTCCGGATCAAAATATTGTATTTTTTTACCCGAGTATTTTTCATGTTGTGATAAGTCAAAATCCGTACGGCTGTGTATACCTTCCACTTCCTTGAATCCGAAGGGCATTTCGAACTCGATATCGGTCGCTGCGTTTGCATAATGCGCCAGTTTATCATGGTCGTGGTAACGGTATTTCCCGTCGCCCATACCCAGTGCGCGATGCCATTTCATGCGTATCTCTTTCCATTTGGCGAACCATTCCAGTTCTTCGCCCGGACGTACGAAAAACTGCATTTCCATCTGTTCGAATTCACGCATGCGAAATACGAACTGACGCGCTACGATTTCATTACGGAATGCTTTTCCTATCTGTGCGATGCCGAAGGGAACTTTCATGCGTCCTGTTTTCTGCACATTCAGGAAATTCACAAAGATACCCTGGGCCGTTTCGGGACGAAGGTATATTTTCATCGCGCCGTCGGCCGTAGAGCCTATTTCTGTTGCAAACATCAGGTTAAACTGGCGCACATCCGTCCAGTTGCGCGTTCCGGAGATCAGGCATACGATTTCGCAATCAATAATGATCTGCCGCAGTTCTTCCAGATTGGAATCGTTCAGCGCTTTGGCAAAGCGCGTATGCACATCCTCGCGTTTTGCCTGACTTTCAAGTACGCGGGGATTGGTAGCGCGGAACTGTTGTTCGTCGAATGCTTCGCCAAAACGCCTGGCTGCTTTTTCTACTTCTTTATTTATTTTTTCATCAATCTTAGCGAGATAATCTTCGATCAGCACATCGGCACGATAACGTTTCTTACTGTCTTTGTTGTCGATCAGCGGATCGTTGAAGGCGTCGACATGTCCGGAAGCTTTCCATATCGTAGGATGCATGAAAATGGCAGAATCGATACCCGCAATATTTTCGTTCAGTAAGGTCATGCTGTCCCACCAGTATTTTTTTATGTTGTTCTTCAGTTCGACGCCATTCTGACCGTAGTCGTATACGGCTCCTAATCCGTCGTATATTTCAGATGATGGAAATACGAAACCATATTCCTTGCAGTGCGAAACTATTTTTTTAAATACATCTTCCTGTTGTGCCATAAGACTTTTATTTGTTTTTCAAGCGGGGGCAAAGATAGCGCTTGCCGGGTGCAATACAAAATAAATCCGGGAAAAATACAACTCAAACAAAATGCTTATTCGCTATTTTTATTTAGCTTTTGATCAATAAGCATGATTTTCTTTTCCGATTTTGCTTTTTCTTTCCGCATTGCATTTATCTCACTCAGTACAAGAGCTAATTCATAAGTCGCCTTGATCGCTTTTTTGTCTGCGTCGGAAAGATAAAGCGAATATGGTTTTTTTCCGGTATATTCTGCTTTTATCCGTTCTTTTTTATCCACAACGGAGACGAAATTTGCAACGGCTTTACAGTCTTTTCCCTTGTATGTTACTACTTCGGTTGTATTACCCATGTCCTTGAAGCGATAGTTTGCTCCTCCGTCATATGGGATGGAAGGCGTTTCGGCAAAAGTCCCGTCTTTTATAGATAGTTTAAGACCTGTATGTTCGATCGGAGAACTGCCGAAATATACGCTTGCCATGTACATTTCACCCTCCTCGTTTACCCCGCAGCGGATATAACTGCGTTCCACATTGCGCTCTATAGTCATCGTTTTCAGGATATAATTGCCGGTTTCGTCATAAGCAGTATCTTTTTCGAATGTAAATCCTTTTTTCAAATCATCCAGTTCACTGATGCGGATGGGAAGAAGACTGTCGCAATAGGCGACGTTCTGCTCGCTTTCTCCTTTCTCGACAAGACGCATGAAGGCGAGCGCCTCTTTGCGTACCTCTATTTCACGCGGGAAGAGAATATTGATTGAATCAATGGCGTTTTTAGCGGCAATGAATTGCTTGTTTTCGTACATGGATTTGGCTTCGTCCAGTCTCCTTTGGGCCTCTTTTCCTTTTCCGCAACCTGTAAGGCATAATAATGCGGCGATAGCTATCATTAATTGTTTGTACATCGTCTTCCTTTTTAAAATAATGGCAAAATTACATGAAAACCTTACGATTCCCAAGCGCGTGCAATGAAAAAAAGTTTTTTTATAGAGAAAAGATAAAATATTTATCAAGAACAGAATGTAGTATCAAGTCATAAGTTGAAAGTCATAAGCAGGCTAACGCCGGTACATACTATAACGCCTTAATCATAAGACAAAAGTCAAAAAAACAGCCGACTTACAACTTATTACTTATTACTTATTACTTACAACTTACAACTTATTACTTACAACTCACAACTCACAACTTATTACTAACAACTTATTACTAACAACTTACAACTTGACAGCAGGCTATGTCCTGGAAAAAACAAAACCGGTTTTATTTTGCATTTCGATCGACTTGCGCTACATTTGCACTCCTTAAAATTTTTATAGAATGTATTACAGCGCAGAAGATATCTCATCGCATCTTAATGGGGAACCGTTTTTTATGATTTCGGAAATAGCAGATCATTTAGGTCTGGAAACGTATGTGATAGGGGGTTATGTACGCGATCTTTTTCTCCGGCGTCCATCGAAAGACATTGATATCGTTACGGTTGGAAGCGGAATCGAATTGGCTAAGGCCGTGGCGAAAAAAACAGATCGGGAGTCGAGCTTGTCTGTTTTTAAAAATTTTGGTACTGCACAGATAAAATATAAAGGCTGGGATATCGAATTTGTTGGCGCGCGGCGCGAATCATACAGCCGGGACAGTCGTAAGCCGATTGTTGAAGACGGAACGCTGGAAGATGATCAGAACCGGAGGGATTTTACAATCAACGCATTAGCCTTGTGCCTTAATAAAGATCGTTACGGAGAGCTGGTCGATCCTTTCCGCGGGCTTGATGATCTGGAAAATCTGCGTATTGTCACTCCCCTGGATCCGGATGTGACATTCGGCGATGATCCGTTACGTATGATGCGTGCGATTCGTTTTGCCTCGCAACTTGGCTTTTTCATTGATCCGGATACTTTTGATGCAATGGAGAGAAATAAGGAGCGTATTGAAATTATTTCGAAAGAAAGAATTACCGACGAACTGAACAAGATTATTTTATCGCCCAGGCCTTCCGTTGGTTTTGAATTACTGGACCGTTCGGGGCTTCTCGAAATTATATTTCCGGAACTGTGCGCTTTGAAAGGAGTTGAAACTAAAGATGGGATCGGACATAAGGAAAATTTTGCGCACACGTTGATGGTTCTTGACCGTTTGAGCAAGACTTCGGATAATTTATGGCTTCGATGGAGCGCGCTTCTTCATGATATAGCCAAACCGGCGACGAAACGTTTTGATAAACGGCTCGGATGGACTTTTCATAATCATGATTTCATCGGAGAAAAAATGATACCCGGTATGTTCCGCAGGATGAAATTGCCGATGAATGAAAAGATGAAATATGTACAAAAGATGGTTGCCCTGCATATGCGTCCGATTAATCTGGCAGACGAGGAGGTTACGGATTCGGCCGTACGTCGTTTATTGTTCGATGCGGGAGATGATATTGACGATCTGATGAAACTTTGCGAGGCTGATATTACGAGTAAAAATCCGGCAAAGGTTCGTCGATTTATTGAAAATTTCCGCGTTGTACGGAAAAAAATGGTTGATATAGAGGAAAAAGACCGCGTTCGCAATTTTCAACCTCCGGTTTCGGGCGAAGAAATTATGAATACTTTCGGTATACCTCCTTCACAACCTGTTGGCGTGTTGAAGGAAGCTATCAAGAATGCTATACTTGACGGCATTATCCCCAATGAGTATGAAGCTGCCGTAAAATTTATGTACCGGAAAGCGGCGGAAATGGGGCTTACAGGATCAGTTTAGCCTGCTTACGCTTTTTACCCCTCGCGCGCCTTGAATTTTCTTTGTTAATAAGGTGAGTGATGATGTATCCGGGATGATGATCGTAAATGTTCCCTGAAAGAGTCCGTCCACGGAATCAATATTGATCGAACGCAAGGAAACGCGGTTCTCTTTGCTGATTACGGATGTGATATTCGTAACGATACTGATGTCGTCATTACCTATAATGCGTAACGTAACCGTATATCCGCTGGTACCTTTCCCGCTCCATTCCGCAGGTATTATGCGATACCCGAAGCGGCTGCGCATTTCCGGGGCGTTGGGACAATCCATCCGGTGTATTTTGATGCCCTGCGTTGATACGAAGCCGAACACGGGGTCTCCGTATATCGGATTACAACATTTCGCAAGTTTATAATCAATGCCGGTCAGATTATTGTCGATCACCAGTATATCCTGCTGAGTGGATATTTCTTTCGCTTCGATATTGGCTACATATTCTTCGGCGCTGCGTATTTCCGAGTGTTCGGGCGGGTCTTTTTCTTTACGTTCCTGTTCGATACATTCGTCAATAACCGTGTTGATATCAAGCTTTTCTTCTGCAATGTCTATATAGAAATCGGTTACGGTCTTATATCCTTTTTTCTTTATATACCGCATTAATACCGCCTCCTCTATCTCAATTTTACGGTTCTTTATGCGACGTTGGAGTTGCTCTTTGGCAAGTTCCGCGTTTTTTGCATATTCTTCACGGAGCGCCTGTTTAATTTTTGAACGGGCTTTTGATGTGGCGACAAAGGAAAGCCAGTCGCGTTTGGGCGTTTGCGTAGGCGATGTTATGACTTCTATCGTGTCGCCGTTGTTAAGAACATACTTTATCGGCACATTTTTCCCGTTTACTTTTCCCGAAATGCAACGGCTGCCGATTTTTGAATGAATGGCAAAGGCAAAATCGAGAACTGTAGCTCCTTTACCCAGTTTGATCAGGTCGCCGGTCGGAGTAAACACATATATTTCATCCTGATAAAGTTCCATTTTGAATTCTTTCATCAGGTCCATAGGCGTAGAGCCTTGTACCTCAAGTACGGCGCGTACGTCTGCGAGAAATTCGTCCAACCCGTATTCTTCCTGTCCCCCTTTGTATTTCCAGTGTGCGGCAAGACCTTTTTCTGCGATTTCATCCATTCGTTGCGTGCGTATCTGTACTTCTACCCAGCGTTTTTGCGGACCCAGTACTGTGATGTGCAGGCTTTCATATCCGTTATTTTTAGGAACGGACAGCCAGTCGCGCATACGCTTCGGATTAGGCTGGTACATATCGGTGATGACAGAGAATGCCTGCCAACAGTCGGAACGTTCTTTTTCCCTTTCGGAATCGAGTACGATTCGTATGGCGAACAGATCGTATATCCCTTCAAAATCGACTTTTTGCTTTTTAATTTTATTATTTATGGAATGAATGGATTTGGTTCTTCCTTTAATTTCGAATTTCAATCCGGTATCTTCCAGTTTTTTCCTGACAGGTTCGATAAAGTTGTCAATATATTCGTCGCGCGAACGTTTTGTCTCGTTTAACTTGTCTTTTATGTAATAATATTGTTTGGGTTCCAGATATTTAAGGGCTAAATCTTCCAGTTCGCTTTTGATTTTGTACAGTCCGAGGCGATGAGCCAGCGGCGCATAAAGATAGGACGCTTCGGTTGCAAGTCGGATTCGGTCTTTTTCTTCCAGAATGATCTTTCCCATGCGCATCATGCACAAACGGTCGGCAATCATAATCAGTATGACGCGTACGTCTTCGGCAAAGGAGAATAGCAAATGGTGAAAATTTTCCGAGTTAACCGCTGTGTTTCGGGCATAGAGGTCGGATGTTTTAAGCAACCGGTTTATCATAAGCGATACGTCGGAGTTGAATATTTTTTCAACTTCTTCGATCGGAATAGCTTTTTTCAGTACAGGGCGGTATAAAATAAGCGCAAGTACGGATGTTCGTTTCAATCCTATATCTTTTGTAGCGATAAGCGCTGTTTCGATATTGCGTATCAGCCCGTTTATTCCGTTCCGGTCGTGACCGTAACATTCTGTTGCAACGACAGGCTTGAGTAACTGTCGTATTTTAGGCGCGTCATCCTTTTCGAGGCTTTCGGAAAGCGCTTTAAGTAGTTCCCTGTATTTAGAGCGGAATATCTTCTTTTCTTCTTCCGTGAAAAAATGATTGGAATTATTTGTCTTCATATTTAAAACCTGAATTTGCTCGTAAAGATAATTTTTTTTCTGCTATCTCTGCATGAATTAACTTTTAAAAACATAGTCTATATTATTGAAAACAGAATATAGCTTCGTTCGGCAATAAAAAAAAGTAAACTTTTTTTGTAATGCTCTCAACTTTCGCTATATTTGCATCAATGGATTTACGTAAGAAAAACAAAAAACTTTATACTATGCTCGTACCAAGTGATTTATTACAACTTAAGTCGAAAAACCTGACTGAATCTCAAATTGATGAACAACTCTCTTATTTTATGAAAGGTTTTCCTTTTCCGGAGATTAAATCCTCTGCGTCTGTTGATAAGGGGATTATGCGCCTGACGAAAGAACGGCAGGATTGGTTTATTAAGACGTGGGATGATTACCTTTCCGGTGAAAAGCAAATCACAAAGTTTGTTCCTGCTTCGGGCGCTGCAAGTCGCATGTTCAAGGATTTATTTTCATTTTTGTCCGCATCCTACGAGATTCCGACAACGGATTTTGAAAAAATATTTTTTGACGGAATAAAGCATTTTGCGTTTTATGAAGCCCTGAACAATATTTGCAAAGCGAACGAAGGAAAAGATATCTCCGGACTTATTGCCGACGGAAGATATAAAAATATCGTATTTAATCTGCTGGAAAGTAAAGGACTGAATTACGGTTTTCTTCCGAAAGGATTATTATTGTTTCATAACTATCCGGATGGCGCGCGTACGGCGATGGAAGAACATCTGGCCGAGGGCGCTATGTATGCCGGAAATGCGGAAAATAAGGTAACCATACATTTCACGGTATCGCCGGAACATTTGCCTTTCTTTAAACAAATAGTCGAAGAAAAGAAGCCGGTATATGAGAAAAAATTCGGAGTAACGTATGATTTGTCATTTAGCACGCAACAGTCAAATACCGATACGATTGCCGTAGATATGGCAAATGCGCCGTTTCGCGACGTGAAAGGACGCCTGGTTTTTCGCCCGGGAGGACATGGCGCATTGATACAAAACCTGAATGCGCTGGATGCTGATATTGTTTTTGTGAAAAACATAGATAATGTCGTGCCGGATCATTTCAAGGAAGCTACCGTGCGCTATAAAAAAGTGATTGCGGGCGTACTTGTGTCGCTCCGGAAACAAATATTCGGATATATGCGACTGATAGAAAGCGGGGATTATACGCATGAACAGATAGAAGAGATGATACGCTTTCTGCAGAATGATTTATGTATTAAAAATCCGGAGACAAAATTTCTTGAAGATGTGGAACTGGTTCTTTATATAAAAAGCAAATTGATGCGTCCGCTGCGTATTTGCGGGATGGTCAAAAATGTCGGAGAGCCGGGAGGAGGGCCGTTCCTCACTGTGAATCCTGATGGAACGACGTCTTTGCAAATACTTGAAAGTTCGCAGATTGATATGAATAATCCGGATGCGAAGAAGGCGTTTGAACAGAGTTCGCATTTTAATCCGGTCGATCTGGTTTGCGCACTGAAAGATGTGGACGGCAAAAAGTATCGCTTACCTGATTATATTGATAAAAATACCGGCTTTATTTCTCAAAAGAGTAAAGATGGGCGCGAATTGAAAGCGCTTGAGCTGCCGGGCTTGTGGAATGGCTCCATGAGTGATTGGAATACCGTTTTTGTCGAGGTTCCGATTGAAACATTTAATCCGGTAAAAACCGTGAATGATTTGCTACGACCACAGCATCAGTAGAATAGGATAAAAAAATATCCTGTATACATCCCGGAGTTGCATTTGCGATATCTTCCATCAGCATACCTGTTATGTGCGACAATAAAAGTAAAACACAGTGGCGCCGGTTTGTGTCGGGTGACAACAGCGCATACGACTGGCTTTTCAATAAATACATCCGGATTCTTTACCGGTACGGACTGCATTTCACGTCCGACGGCGAGGCCGTAAAGGATTGTATTCACGACATTTTCACCTGGCTCTACAAGAACAGGCAACGCCTCGTTGTGCCTTCCAACGTGAAGGTTTATCTGTTCGTGTCGCTTAAAAACAGGTTGTTGAGGTATCTTCACAATAATCGTATGTACGAGCGCGAGGAGATGGAAGACCTCCCGTTCCTGCTCGAACCTACCGTCGAAGACGAATACATTGACAACGAGCAATTCATGCGCCAAAAAGAAATGATTGAAAGAATGTTGTCCATCATCAGCCCCCGCCAGAAGGAAGTCATTTACTACCGTTTCATACAGGAACTTCAATGGGACGAAGTCTGCAAACTGATGGACTTGCCCTATCAGTCTGCCCAGAACCTCCTCCAGCGCGCTCTCAAAAAAATAAGAGAAAATTTCGACTTCGACGACGCTTATTTTCAATGATTTGAAAAATAATCGCAAAAAAAAGCGTTTCGGCGAGTATAAAACTGCGCCGGCTGTATCCTTAAGGAAAAAGGAAAGCATAAATGAATACAGATTACACAAAATATACGGCCGACGAACTTCTGGGAGACGATTATTTCCTTCGATCGGAATTTTATCCGACGAAGGAAAGCTATACATTCTGGAACCGTCTGCATGCCGGCACGCCGTCTTTAGCAAAAGAAATCGACGCCGCCCGCCTGATTCTCCGCAGTCTCAAACGCAATTACGACAAAAAGAAAAACCTGTCGTCGGAAGACGTCGAAATGCTCCGCGAAAAGATTAACCGGCAGAACAAAACACACGACAGGCGTCGCAATATACGCCGTCTCGGAGTGGCGGCAAGCGTAGCCGCATCAATATGCCTGATTTTGTCGACAGGATGGTATCTCCGTTTTTCACGGCAGCAGAACGAAACAGACTATCCGGCGCTGATGAAATCGTTTGAACAAAAGACGGAAAGTGCATCGGGACAGGTTCAGCTCGTACTGTCCGACAATCGGAAGATTGACATCGACGGAAAAGAAACGCAGGTCGACTACAACGAAGAAGGACTCGTGAATATCAATTCCGAACAAGTCATCGAAGAAAAAACGGAGAGTAAAGAAACTGCATACAATCAACTGGTTGTCCCCACCGGCAAACGTTCGGCTATTACCTTCAGCGACGGCACGCGCGCGTGGATTAATTCCGGCTCCAAAATCATTTATCCGATAACTTTCGAAAAAAGCAAACGCGAACTCTTCGCCGAAGGAGAAATATATCTCGACGTGGCAAAGGACGAAAAAAGACCGTTTATCGTGAAAACCGGCCATATGGACATTACGGTATTGGGAACAACGCTGAACGTCAAGGCTTACGGGAATGAATCCGACATGCAGATCGTCCTCGTCTGCGGGAAAGTGGAAGTAGAATTGAAAGGAAATAAAAGCGTCCTGTCGCCCAACCAGATGCTTTCGTACAACACTCAAACAGGCAAAACATCCGTCTCGTCCGTCGATGCGGCAGACTACGTGGCATGGAAAGACGGATATTATCTGTTCAAACAGCAACAACTCAGCGCCGTGCTCCGCAAACTGTCCGAATATTACGGCATTGCGTTCGAATGGGACAATACAATCGACTCCCTGACATGCAGCGGGAAACTGGATATGAAGGAAGATTTGGACGAAGTACTGCACACGCTGGAAAAGACGGCCCCGATAACAATATGCAAAACAGATGGATATATATATAGAATGAATGTCAAACCATAAAAACCGAACGCCTATGAACCAATGAAATGCATTACGTGTAAACAGAAAAAAATGGCCGGACAATACCGCATATATTGTCCGACCGCAATTTAAAATCAGTACAAACTTTTATTTACCAATTTAAATCATCAGCAAAAGTATGAAAAAAGATGAAAACCACGGCTTTTTACAAGCCAAAAAAAAATTAATACGTACCATGAAGTGTTGCCTGTTTTTTATTTTCGCAGGAATAAGCGCTTGTTTTGCAAACAGATCATACTCGCAGGAAACGTTTTTCACGATGGAGTATGACAACTGTACATTAAAGGAGGTGATCCGTGAAATAGAACAAAAAAGCGAATTTATATTCTTCTATTTAGACAACTCCATTGACATGAACAGGAAAGTTTCCGTCCACGTTAGCAACGAAAACGTGGAAACGATCCTCGATAAACTTTTTGCAGGGACGGACAACCGTTACTATATTTCCGAGCGTCAGATTATTATCTCGAAAGAAAAAGAACCCGTTCCGGCAAAAGCGATCTCTGTCGTCCGGCAGACGCGCATACTCACGGGTACCGTCAGAGACGACGCGGGGCCGCTCGTTGGCGCCAACGTCGTCGTCAAGGGGACGACAAACGGCACGGTCACAGACCCGGACGGGAAATTCACCCTGTCCGATATTCCTGACAATGCCGTCATACAGGTATCCTACATCGGCTATGTGACGCAGGAGATAGCCGTCCGGGACAAGACGACGGTAGAGGTGACGCTTCAAGAAGACGCCGAAATTCTGGAAGAAGTAGTAGTAGTAGGATATGGCGTTGTGAAAAAGAGCGACCTTACGGGCGCCGTGTCGTCCATTACCAGCGAACAACTCAAGGAACGTTCCAGCGCCAATGCGCTTTCTTCACTTTCCGGGCAGGTCGCCGGGGTGCAGATACAACAAACGCAAGGCGCGCCGGGATATGCTCCTACCATCAAAATCAGGGGAACATCAACCATCAACGCCGGAGTGTCTCCACTATATGTGATTGACGGCGTCCCCATCGACGATTACAGACCAACGGCCGTCACGGCAAGCGTCAATATCCCAAATAACAACATCAATCCTCTGAGCGCTATCAATCCGCAGGATATTGAATCGATTGAGATATTGAAAGACGCTTCGTCGGCCGCCATTTACGGTTCCAGGGGCGCCAATGGCGTAGTCATCATTACGACTAAATCAGGAAAGGAAGGCAAACCGAAAATCGACGTCGGCTACGAAAGAGGATTGCAGCAGGTAGCAAGGAAAGTGGAAATGATGAATTCACAGGAATTTATCCGGTTTTGGGTCGACGCCCACAACAATGAATGGATAAAGAATGGCGGAAGAGTCAGTGATCCTCAAAGCGCCAGACCCTCCAACTTGAGAATACCGCAGGAATTTCTGGATAATCCGGGACAGTTCGAGACCACCGACTGGCAGGATGTAGCTTTTCAAAATGCCAACAGCGACAATTTCCGCATATCGCTGACAGGAGGAACAGCCAAAGCCAGTTATATGCTTTCGGGCAACTATCTTTCGCAGGAAGGCGTAGTAGACCGTTCAAAATACCAGCGGGTAACCTTACGTTCAAACGTAAACTATCAGGTCTCCGACCATGTTAAAACGGGAGCGAACATCTCCTTTTCCAACATCAACGACCGGATATACGGCACGGCAGGCAAGTCGGATGTAGTAAGTCTCGCCATACAAAACGATCCTTTCTTCCCGCTCTATACCGAAACCGGAACATTGGGATTCCGCGATCCCAACTCCCAATGGAACAGATTTGCGCCCTATGAAGTCCAGTTGTGGCATCCTTACGCGCTTACCCGCGAAGCCGACAATTACGGCAGACGGCTGAACGTGCTGGCAACAGGTTTTCTGGAATATTTGTTTCTTAATCATTTTTCTTTCAAAACCTCGCTGAGCGGCACATACGCCACAAACCGGTCGGGCTATTACCGGAACGAAGGCGAAAACTGGGGATATTCCAACTGGAGACCTGCGGAAGCAACCATCGGAACTAATCAGACCGACAACTGGATATCGGAAAACATCCTTTCGTACAACAATATATTCGGAGACCATGCCGTCAACGCCTTAGTGGGTTATACGGCACAAAAGAATCATTACGAAAGCACGGAACAAACATCCCAGGGTTTTCCGAACGATCTGGTGCATACGCTGAATGCCGGTACGCCGACGTCAAGCGTCAGCGAAGAACAGGAATGGAGCCTTTTATCCTACATCACGAGGGTGAACTATTCTTTCAAAAACAAATACCTGCTCACGGCCACCATCCGCAGAGACGGCAGTTCCCGCTTCGGCTCGAACAATAAATGGGGATATTTCCCTTCCGCTTCCCTGGCATGGAAACTGTCCGAAGAAAGCCGGCTGCAAAATGTCGACTGGCTTTCTTCCTTGAAACTGAGAGCCAGCTACGGCGTAACAGGCAATAATCAAATACCCAATTATGGCGCAATAGCTCTGCTGTCTTCGAAACAATATGCATGGGGCGTCAATGTGCAGAGAGGACTGTATCCGGGAACGATCTCGAATCCATCGTTACGGTGGGAAAAAACCGGACAGTTCGACTTTGGATTGAACGCCGGATTGTTCAGTAACCGAATTTACATGGAAGCCGATTATTACTATTCCCGTACGAACGATTTGTTGCTGAACGTTCCCGTGCCGGCAATAACAGGGTTTACGCAACAATTGACCAACATCGGGGAAGTGCAGAACCAGGGATTTGAATTTTTGCTTACTTCGCGCAATCTTGTAGGCGCCTTCAAGTGGACGACCAATTTGAACCTGTCTCTGAACAGGAACAAGATAATAAGTACCGGCCCCAATGACGCCCCCATACTTATTACCGAATGGGATGTGATTTCCAGATATGAAGTGGGACAACCTGTGAGCAATTTCTACGGTTACATCTTTGACGGCGTATTCAAGAATCAGCAGGAAATAGACGCCTATCCGCATCATCCCAGTACCACGCCGGGCGATCCGAAAGTTCGCGATGTGGACGAAAACGGCAAAATTGACGAAAACGACCGTGCGATCATTGGCAATCCTCAACCGGATTTTACGTATGGCATGACCAATACTTTTTCGTTCAGGAATTTTGATTTGAGCATCCTGCTGCAAGGATCCTGCGGAAATGAAATTGCCAATCAGGAAGCGCGTTATTCCAGGCGATATAATGGCGGACGGAATGCGTACAAGGCAGCTTTCGATTATTGGCGGTCGGAATCCGAATCGGGCGACGGGATAAGTTTCAAACCCTACAAAAGCTATCCGGGTTTGCAAACGCAATCATCTACATTTTTCATAGAAGACGGCTCATATCTCCGAATCGCCAACATAAGACTGGGGTATACTTTTGCGACTAAAACGCTTTCCGCATTAAATCTCTCCACCCTCCGACTCTATGTCAATGTGGACAATGTATATGTTTTCTCCGATTATCTCGGATATGATCCCGAAAACAGTACCTACTCCAGCGTGCTGATGAGCGGAATGGATTTCGGCGCTCACCCGATACCAAGAACGATCACTTTAGGAATTAATTTAGGATTTTAAACTTATTAGCGAATGAATACTTTAAGATTAACAAGATATTATACGGGCATCATTTTCCTCTGTACGATTCTTTGGTCATGCTCGGACAGTTTTCTGGAATTGTCGCCAATCTCAAACGCAAACGAGGCGAATTATTATAAAACGGAAAAAGACTTTGAGACGGCTGTTGTCGCCGCATACGCCACACTTTATACTGAATATGATCCCGAAAGCGGACTCAGCTATTGTAGCGAGCAAATGTCGGACGAAGCAACCGTGTATGACATGGCAGGCAACGTTGCCGACAAGCAAGCGTTCAAGAATTATACGCTGTTCCCCGCAAATACGATTGTTCTTCAGACATGGAGAGCAACATACAACAGTCTGTTAATAATAAATACGCTGATTGACAAATTACATACGGCGTCGATCAACGAACAGTTGAAGACCGCTTACGAAGCCGAGATGCGTTTCCTGCGCGCCCTGTACTATTTCAATCTTGTCAGGATGTTTGGCGATATACCGCTTGTAGACAAACCGATTGTCGTAAATGAAAGCTACTCTACGCTACGTTCGCCGGCGTCCTATGTCTATGATTTCATCATCGAAGATTTAAAATTTGCTGCCGACCGTTTGCCGCTTCAATCGCAGGTATCGAGGGTTGGACAAGCCTCGAAAGGCGCAGCGCAAGGCATACTCGGCAAGGTATACCTTACTGTAGGCAACAAAAGCGCCGCAAAAGAAGTACTGGGGCAAGTCATCAACTCCGGCGAATACGAACTTTTGTCCGACTATGCCCATTTATGGGATCTGGCGCACGAAAATTCCAGAGAAGCGCTGTTTGAAATACAGCATGTGGCCGGCCCTACAACTCCGTCAAGTCCATACAACGAATATTTTTGCCCGTACAACAATATGGCCATCTGCGGACAGGGCTTCGGGATGAATCAGGTAACGGATGATTTGTGGAATGAATTTGAATCGGGTGATCCGCGAAGGGAATTATCCATTTTCACCGGATACAACGACAAGGGAGGAAACTGGATCGAAATCAAGTTTCCCAAAAAGTGGTGGGATCCGGCATGGGTCAACTCGAACAGTTATTACTTTGAAAACAATTTCATCGTACTTCGCTATGCCGATGTGTTGCTGATGTATGCCGAAGCTGCCGACGATCCGGCCTGCCTGAACATGGTTCGCGACCGCGCCGAAATGCCTCGATACGGAAGTAGCAGTTATCCGGCTCAATATTCGACCCTCGCAGAGGCCATTGAACATGAGCGGATGGTAGAGTTGGCTCTTGAATTTCACCGCTGGTTTGATCTGAAACGAACCGGACGGGCAATTGCCGTACTGAGCGAAAGAAAAGGGAAAGCCATAACGGAACAAATGCTTGTTTTGCCTGTTCCGCAGACTGAAAGAGACATCAACCCGGCTTTGACGCAAAACGCAGGATATTAATCACCTTTGGCACGGAGGAGACGCCTTTCTCCTCCGTGCCATGAATTATAATCGCGACATCATGAAACGAACATGCAAAACGGCTTGCGCCAAAGAGTTATGAACATGCTGTGAGTTCTATGTTTCCTTAATGTTAAAAAATAAAAAATGTACACATGAAACGAACATGCAAAACGGCTTGCGCCAAAGAGTTATGAACATGCTGTGAGTTCTATGTTACCGAAATGTTAAAAATTAAATAATGTACACATGAAACGAACAAAAATAAATAATGTACTTATGAAAATGCTTTTTAAATGCACGTTTCTTTTATGGCTACTGACTTCCTGTACCCATAATAATACCGTACAAGTCAAATATAAAGATTACTCGAAGGGAGATAATTTGAGGCTTTCCAACCGGTATTTCCCCGAATTTGGCGTCCAAAACTGGCAGGAAGAAGATTTCTTCACGGACAGCTACATTCAAATGATTGACGAGGCAAACGAAAAAACGCCGTATAATTTTCTGATCCCTTTTCTTCGTTTTCCTCATTATGAAGTAGTTGATTCAATTGTATACAACCATGTGAAACGGGTGGCCGAATATGCCGTCCGGAAGAACGTGCAACTGGCGCCTGATTTGGACGTCCGTAACGCGCGGAGAGCCTACAAGGCAAAATATCCGGACGAATTGCAGCAAATGCTGCGCCTCAAGGAAACAGTATTGTACAATGCCGGCGCAACGGAAGCAGTCATTCGGAGCATTGACTTGAATGACCACTATTCAGGCGGAGCGCTCACGCACCACATTTCGCTCGAAGGAAATCTTTTGAGAGTTTATGCATATAAAAAATCCGAAACAGGCGTCATTTCCGAAACGCTTCAGGACATTACCGGCGACTGCGAAACAGTATATGCAACAGCCGACTCCGTCTGCATAAAAATTCCTGCACGGACGGATTTTACGCATGCTTCCGTACTGGTAGCATTTACCCATCTGTATCCCGACATTTTCGGGCCTCATCTGATGGAGTTTCAGCGGGGAATCATCGAACAGTACAGGGATGTGCCTCTTATCGGCGTCTGCAAGGACGAATGGGGATTCCCGCCTTATTATCCTCGCTTCTTCAGGGAAGGATTACACGATTTCTGGTATTCGGAACATCGCGCCAAAGCCTATGCCGAAGACTCCGGAGGGAGAGACTTGCTGGCCGACTGCCTGCTGATGGCCATCGGCGCACAGAACAGGGAATCCGAGCGTAAGGCGGCGATCAACAGGTTCATGGAAATGTCCCGATTACGGCACACTGCGCTGGAAGTGGATTTTTACAACACGGTAAAAGCGGTTTTTGGGAAAGACGCCGTCGTCTCGGTACATGCCACATGGTGGCCCTATCCGGATAAATGCGAATTTCTGAAAAACGGACTCGACTGGTGGACGGCCAAACGCGACTGGGCGCAAACGGACGAGGTGACGCCATACGCCGTGCGCACAGCCTTATGCAAGAAATGGGGCAGTCCGGTTTGGTATAACATGTATTATAAAATGGATATGGTACCGCAGATGTGGAGTTCGGCGCTTGGCGGAGGACGAATCGACTACCTGCCTTATCAATCGCTGTTCCACCCCGAAGTCATGCTGGCCGAATGTCGTATCCGGCTTTTAAACTGCATCAGTGAAAGTCCGACGGATTGCCCTGTGGCAGTCGTTTTCGGGCATTACGGCGCGATGAACTGGGCAGGGCCGCACTACGAAGATGCAGGGATGGAACTTGTAGACAGTTTGTGGCGCACCGGTTATCCGACCGACCTGATTCCCACAACGGAAATCACAAACGGAAGCCTGACGGTAGACGAAAACGGAACGATTTGGTACGGAAAACAGGCTTATGCTGCCGTCGTACTATACAATCCGGAGTTTGAAAATGCTCCGGTCGCCGAGTTCTTCAACAAAGCCTCCAAAGGAAATACCGCACTGTTTCGCGTAGGCGAATGGACGGAAGATTTCGAAGGGAAGCCGTTTGACGGCAATCAACTGTTGCCCGCATCCATGACCATTGCTCGTGAAGCGCAGAACGCATTCGTTAAGGTTTGCCGTACGCTGGAGGAAAAACGCATTCCGAAACAAACGCCTGCAACCGGAATCCTGGACAATACGTATTTTCAACTCCGTGACTTCGAACATGTCTCTTGTGCGCCTCCGACTACCGGATTCTGTCGCCTGATTGACGGTACGGTGATTCACATTGCCGGAACGGATAATATAAGCGGCGACACGATACAAACGGATTTCAAGGTAAACGATTACGACGTTTCCGTCAATGCTGTCGGCGTTGCGGCCGTGCGCCTGGACGAAAACGGCAATCCGGAAGCGCTGGCTGCAGGCGGCCTGAAATCATTCAAGGCAGGAAATCTTGAAATCCTGCCGAATGACCACCGGATAGATTTGGCCTTATGGAAAAATCATGCCGGAAAATGGCAAGGCGTCATACAGGGATGGGACGGCGACATACCGGATGCTCTTTTACAAATCACCTCCGACTGGAGCCGATTGAACGTTCCTGTGCCGCCTGAATTTACTTTCCGCAGAAGATGAAAAAACTAAACTTTTTTCCTTTTTTATCATTTTTCAAGACAAAAATTCTATTTTTGTATTTATTTTATGAACTATCCTGACTTTGACACTTGGGTGTCCCGGCGTTTTTAAGCCACTGAGAATTGCGTAAACGCCCTAAAAAAAATATTTTTTGCTTGCAAATATTCAATTCTCGCAGGGTTAAATTCAATTTGGGTGTCCCGGTGTCAAAGTCAGGTGATTTTATGAACTATATTGTAATTATTATTAGCTATACTATGAAAATCAACGCGTTAAACTTATTATTCGTTATCTTCTCATTTGCGTCATGCCAAACGCAAACGCCCAAAATCGACCGAGAAGCGCTTGTGAAACGCAACAATCCGTTAATAACGCATTTCGACACGCTGGCCTCGCTGTCGGTGGGTAACGGCCGTTTCGCCGTCACGGTAGATGCTACCGGATTGCAAACGTTCCCCGAACTGTACGCCGCGGGAACGCCGCTGGGCACGCAGTCGCACTGGGGATGGCACAGTTTTCCCAACGTAAAAGGATACCGATTTGAAGAAACTCTCGAAAGTTACGACTTCGGACACGGGCAGCCGGGATTGTATTCCGTGCAGCCGGGACCGTCGAGAGACCCCGCCGGGATGACAAAAATCATGCAGCGCATGGAGGCCGTAAACTATTTCCGCGCCAACCCGCACCGGCTGCATCTGGGTATCGTGGGACTGGAGCTGCTGCAGGCCGACGGCTCCCACGCCACGCCCGACAACATAGCCGGCGTCAGTCAGCAAGCGGACATGTGGAACGGGCTAATCCATTCTTCGTTTACGATGGAAGGTCATACCGTTCAGGTAAGCGCCGCCTGTCACCCTTCGGTCGACAGGCTCGCCGCCTCCGTCACATCGCTCTTGCTGAAAGAAAAACGTGCAGCCGTCAAATTCCGTTTTCCCTATCCTACCGGCCAACATTCGGACGACGCATGCGACTGGAATCATCCCGATAGCCACCAAACAAAAATCGTCGGGCAGGGCGACTGCTTCGCCCTGCTCGAACGGAACATCGACACGACAACCTATTTCGTAAAAATAGTCTGGGAAGGACAAGCCTCGTTCAGGGAGAAGTCGCCTCATTATTTCGTACTGGAAACCTCGTCGGACAACCTGTCATTCACAGTCGATTATGCGCCCGAAAACGCTTTTGCCGAAACGGAAACATTCGGCGAAACGGCTCGGCAATCGCAGAAACACTGGCAAGAGTTCTGGAAAAAGGGCGGCGCCGTCGATTTCTCGCTTTGCACGGACGAACGCGCCAAAGAACTGGAACGCCGCGTCGTCCTGTCGCAATACCTGACGGCCATCCAGAGCGCCGCTCCCGAACCGCCCCAGGAGACTGGATTGACATACAACAGCTGGTTCGGCAAATTCCACCTCGAAATGCACTGGTGGCATCAGGCGCACTTCGCCCTGTGGAACAGAACGGAAATGTTGAAGCCCAGCATGGAATGGTACAAAAAAGTCGAACCCGTCGCCCGCGAAATTGCAGCGCGGCAACATTTCGACGGCGTCCGCTGGATGAAAATGACCGATCCGTCGGGATCGGAAGCGCCCTCGTCGGTAGGCTCGTTCCTTATCTGGCAGCAACCGCATTACATCTACATGGCCGAACTGATACGCCGCCAGGAGCCGACGCGCGAAACGCTCGAACGCTACCTCCCGCTCGTGCTGGAAAGCGCCGCCTTTATGGTTTCTTTTGCCACGCTCGACGAAGCCGGTAACCGTTACGTGCTGAAAGGTTGCATCCCGGCACAGGAAACACTGCGCCCCGACGAGACGGTCAACCCGCCGTTCGAACTCTCCTACTGGCATTTCGCACTCTCCGTCGCCCAGCAGTGGCGTGAAAGGGCGGGGATGGGAAGAGATGCGAAATGGGACGACGTCATCCATCGCATCTCGCCTCTTGCAGAAAAAGACGGCCTGTATCTCGCCGCAGAATCGGCTCCGCAAACCTATCAGGAACGGCGTTTTACGTCCGACCACATGATTGTGCTGGGAGCCGTGGGCATATTGCCCCAGTCGCCGCTGCTGAATCCGGACGTCATGCGCCATACGTTCGACCGGGTATGGGACAACTGGAACTGGGACCATACGTGGGGATGGGATTATCCGACCACCGCCATGTGCGCCGCACGCCTGGGCGAACCCGAAAAGGCGGTAAACGCCCTGCTAACGGACAAGCAAACTAACACTTACCTGCCGAACGGACATAATTACCAGAACGACAGGCTGCGCATCTACCTTCCGGGCAATGGCGGACTGCTTGCCGCCGTCGCTATGATGTGCGCCGGATGGGACGGCAATACCCTCCCGACGCCGGGATTTCCCAAAGACGGCTCATGGAACGTTAGATGGGAAAACCTGTCGCCCATGCCATGATATTAATCCATCAATTCAATAAACATGAACTTATTACGAACGCTTATTCCGACAATGACGCTGGCGACGGCCTGTCTCGTCGGCTTGCAGGCACAGCCTAAAACCGGCTCATGGGGCGACCAGGGCAACGGGACATACATCAATCCCGTGCTCAATGCCGACTATTCCGATCCCGACGTATGTCGCGCAGGCGACAAGTACTACATGGTCTGTTCCGAATTTCATTACATGGGCATGCCAGTGCTGGAGTCGGAAGACATGGTCAACTGGAAAATCATTGCTCAAATCTATTCGCGGCTGGATTTTCCCGACTACGACACTGTCAACAGCTATTCAAACGGCTCGTGGGCGCCATGCATCCGTTACCGCGACGGGAAGTTCCGGGTCTATTTCTGTACGCCCACCGAAGGGCTGTTCATGAGTACGGCCGAAAAGGCGGAAGGCCCCTGGTCGCCGCTCGTCGAAGTGAAACACATCGAAAAATGGGAAGACCCGTGCCCCATGTGGGATGACGACGGCTGGGCATATCTCGTACACAGCCTGCACGGAGCAGGCCCCATCATTATCCACCGGATGAGCGAGGACGGCACAAAACTGCTCGACGACGGCCTGACGGTTTACACCGGCCCCGTGGCCGAAAGTCCCAAAATGTTCAAAAAAGACGGTTATTATTACATTAGTATACCCGAAGGCGGCGTACCGGTCGGCTGGCAAACGATCTTGCGGTCGAAAAACATCTACGGCCCCTACGAGAAAAAAATCGTACTCGAACAGGGGAGCGCCTCCGTCAACGGCCCGCACCAGGGCGCGCTGGTCGAAACGCCCGAAGGCGACTGGTGGTTCTACCATTTTCAGTCGGCCGGAGCGCTGGGGCGCGTAGTACACCTTCAACCAGTACACTGGCATGACGGCTGGCCTGTCATCGGCGTCGACATCGACCGCAACGGCATCGGCGAACCGGTATACGTCTGGGCGAAACCTGCTACCGGGAAAACGCCCCCTATTCATGCCCCCCAGTCTGACGACGACTTCAACGCGTCCATGCCCGGACTGCAGTGGCAATTCAATCACAACCCCGACGACGACGCATGGTCGCTGTCCGAAAAACCCGGTTACCTCGCCTTGAAAGCGCTCCGGAGCGAAAGTTTCCTGAGAGCAAAAAATACGCTTACACAAAAAACAATGGGTGCATCGGGCGAAGCCACGGTCGCGCTCGACGTCAGCAAAATGGCCGAAGGACAGCGAGCCGGACTGTGCAGTTTCGGCTCGCTCTACGGACTTGTCGGCGTATACCGCACGGGAGGCAAAAACTATCTGTTTTTTGAAACCAACAACGATTTGTTCTCACAGCCGGGACAATCAGGCGTAAGAATCAACACGTTTGATACAGGCAAAAATCATTTTGAAAAACAGCCCGTCACGGTAAAAGTGATTTATCTCAAACTGAAGCTGGATTTCGTCTCCGGCAAAAATCATTTTTATTACAGTACGGACAACAGACATTTCATCCCTTTCGGAAAAGATTTCGGCGCGATGTTTTCTTTCTGGAAAGGGACACGAACAGGACTGTTCAGCTACAACGAACTGAAAGACGACGGCGTTGCGCTGTTCGACCGGTTCAGCTATGATTATGACGGGCCGAAATGACCGTTGTCCGAAAGAAGATATATTTTACGACAATTACCGGATGCGTGGAAGCAGGATTTGCGACCGCATAATATAGTTACTTTTGCCGTATTGCATCTACAATCTTAGAGATACTCTTTTATCTTTTGCATTATTTGGGGATAAACAGGATATGAGGAAGCCGTAAATACTTCGTAATGCTTCTGCATGGTCGGCTTCCATTTACTTGGACAATCAGGCATCAGTTGAAGCCAGCTCAGGACAGGACTCTGGAAAACGATAAACTGTTCGGTTGGGCCGTCTACATATTTTAAATCCGGATTATGATTCAGCGCTTCGGTAAACTTTTTAAGAATCCCATTGTATGTTTGGAGGGATAGGATTATAAAGTCGTCCAGAAGGTCGAACATATCATCCGAGTAAATCTCATAGCCGGGTTGTTCCGTTATTGCACGCTCTATGATGCAGTGCAGGATGGACATTCCCGCCGCATATTTTCCCGCATCCAATTCCGGCCTTGTGCGACTATAGAAATTCTGCGCCATGGAATGTTGCATTTTCCACCACGGCAAGCCGCTTTTTTGGTAATGCTTCAGTTGCTTGATTCTGTCTGCATTGTTGGGCAGGGAGACCCATTTGTTTGCCTGTTCCGCATATCGGATGGTCTTCTCGTAGCTTTCCGCCCATAGTCCGATGAACCCAAAACAGTCGTATAATGGTGAGAATCTGAAGATGGATTTCCACTTCTTATCTGCCTTGGCAAAAGGCTTGACAAATTCCAAGGCCATTTGAGACGCCTCGTAAGCGGCCAGTCCATCGCCGATATGGTGGCCGAGCAACACTGCTTCGTTAGCTTTCCCGATGGCATAATAGCCCGGATCGCCTTGCGCATACATGGTCGCTTCTTTACGTTTTTCCAGGGCGCTATTCAGCAGTCCCGCATCTTTCAGTTGAACACTCTCTACATATTTTTGCATAAATTCCTGCATGGTTTTATCCTCCTTATTATTAGTTTAAAAATTTTATAGCAGCAATAATTCCCGTTATAATCATAATGATGATTGCCATGATGCAGCCTAAGGAAGATTTGGGGCGCTTTTTCTCGGCGATTCCCGTCTCTCGTGGGATATCATTCAAGTTAAATTTTGGCATCTGCTGATTTTTCAAAGCGCGGGGGAACATCCCGGTTATTTTACCGCAATACCTGCATATCGGAGAGCCCTGGGCGATTTGCCGGCCGCAGACAGGGCAATCCGTCATGGCTTCGGGCAAATAGCGGGCAATGGGATTCATCCGGCTTTCTTTGTGTATCATGGCAAGCGTGAGCCAATAATCGACGAAGTAATCCGTAAAGAGCGCTTTGTCTTTGGCTTCGAGAAGCGGGGCAAAGTCTGTCCATATTTGCAGGGCTTTTTCCAAAACGATCAGCATTTCTTCCGAATCGTCGGGAGTGGTGTATTGTCCGGCTTTGGCCTGGTATTTACTCAGCACATTCCGGAAGTGCTTTAGCGAGATGATGATGTAATCGTCCAGCAGGTGAACATGGGTATCGTAATCCAATTCGTAGCCGGGTTCTTCGGCAAAGGAACGGCCTACGATACATTGCAGTACGGACATTCCCTGGGCGTAGAGCCCTCGGTCCATTTCCGGGCGTTCCCGGCTGTAATAATCGTAAGCGATAGACAGTTGGGTTTTCCACCACTGCGGCTCTTTCCGGTGGCGATCTTCGATAGACGCCAAATCCTGTTTCGCTTTGTCCGTGCCGGTCCATTGGACGCGCATTCTGTTTAATTCCTCACATTCTTCGTAGCTCGCAGACCATTGGCGGATGATATTGAAGATATCGTTCAATACCGTACAGCCGATTTCCTCCTCCCATTCTTTCGCGGCGGCACGGAAGGCCTCTATATGCTGCAAGGCTTTTTTTGCAGCGGCAAATGCGGCAATGCCGTCGCCAATATGATAGCCAAGCAGAATGGCTTCGTTGGCTTTCCCTAAGGCGTAATGGCCTTTATCATGTTTCATTCGTTCGGTGGCCGCTTCGCGTTTGGCCAGGGCGGACTTCAGCATACCCGCGTCTTTGAAGGCTGTGCTTTCTTTGTAAAGACGCAAAAAGTTTTTGTCAATCATAACTATTCTTTATTTATTGAGTTGGACGGAATAAATCCTCTCGTTGTTTTCGACCAATACAATCCGATGGTCTGCTCCGGACGATTGCAAACAGGACACGTTCCGATGCAGCGGCAAAGAAACGATCTGTGTGCCTGCGTCCAAATCCATCACACAAACCGCTCCTTCGGGATGGGCATAATACAGCATCCCGTCTTTAGCGGCCAGCCCAACCGGTTTTGCAGGCAAGGGTGCATCAAAAGAAATATGCCTTGTGCGGAAGTTGTCCGGAATACTTAACACGCTTGCTGTCGTATCGGAAATTAAGTAGAGATTCTTTCGCGCACCGTCGTACGCCATATCCTTGATGGTTTTTTCGGCTGCATTGAAATGCTCCTCATACACCGGATGCCCGTCTTTGTCCAAAATCAGCAGAGCTTCTTCTTCAAAAAGATTCGCCGCCTTAACCAGCCTGCGTTTGGCGAGGATGCAAAAATACTTCCCGCATTCGCAAACCAGGTAGTTTTTCGTTGAACTCTGAAAGGCGTTGCTCCGGATGGTTTGCCCGTTTGGCGTAACGATAAGCGCCTCGCCGTCGCTGTAAAGGATAACAAAAGCGCCCATCCCATCTACCCAGCGTATAGTTATGATGGCAGAGAGCGGGCCGGGCGCGGCAATCTCCTTTTGTGTTCCATCCGCAAAATCAAGCACGGCCGTCAGTCCGTTTCCCATGGAGAGAATATCTCCATGCGGATTCCATGCGCACTTGTAATTCAGCAGGGACGTCATGCCGTAGAGACTGTCCCGAAACGGATTAGGCAGTTTTACCTGTATGCCGTTCCGCCGGAACATCAGGGTATTGTTGCTGTCTACCACCAGCATCTCTGCTTTGCCGTCCTGTATAGTAGCTTGCAGGATTTGATTTTCGGACGACGCCACACCGGCCAGCAAAGCATAGCGATTGTTGGAGAAATAGAACGCCTTATTCGTCCCCACACGAAACAGGGATGGGTTTTTGTCCCACTCAACGGCAAGCATACCCTGGCTTTTTACTCCTTTCCGGGGATGCCATGTGTAAAGAGCGCCATGTTCGTCGGACATCAGCAGGCGGTCCTTGAAAACCACCGCACACCAGGGAACAAAGTCAAGCTCCAGCCTTGACTCCACTTCCGGGCCGGATGGGTCGCAGATGAGCAGATGGCGGTTGTTCGGGAGGATAATCAGTTTGTTGTTGAAACAGATCATATCATTAACGGAAGAATCCAGCCATACGTTTGCCGAATCCCGGCCGGTCAGCCGGTAGCCCTCTGTGGTTTTGTACAGTAGATACTCCTGTTGCGCCCTGAAATAACCGGCCAGGGTCTCCCCGTTATTCTCGATGGATTGTTCTTCCAAAGCATCGCGCAAGCATAAGGATTGGATTGCGTTTTCGGGCGTCTGATAAACCAAGCGGTTGGCATGGGCAAAAGCAAGAGCGCCGCTAAAGCGTATGCGCCGGCAATCTTTTGTAGCGCGCAGCGTACAGGACATAACCCCTCCGGCGCTGTCGCGTTGCAATGCATACACCGCAAAACTCCCGCGCATAACGGCTACCAGAATATGTCCGTCGGCATCGCAGAACAGTTTTTCAACCGGCGAATCTACGGACAGGGTAAACGTCGAAAGGGTCTGCATGGAATCTAATCCAACGACGCTCACCGTGTCGTGCGTGGTAAGTAAAAACACCTCTTTCCGGTTTCCGGCAACACATCCGCCGTTTATATTTTCCATCTGCATACTTGCGGGTTTGATGGCTTCCGTATGGCTTTCTTCTATGCCTGTATCCGCTTTATCCATACGGAGCCATGGAGTGGCGCATAGCTTTGCTGCGTCGGATTTAAAGCCGGAGGACAGCTCTTTATAGAACGTAGCGGGAGCAATTTCCGGATGCTTTTCCAGCAGAGCCGCCGTGTCGTCAATGAACTGCATCATTTCATCCGGGATAACTCCTTCGGGCGCCAGATGCGACTCGGCTTTCAGGGCGTACGCTCCTTCGCTTTGGTAATAACGGTTCAGGAAATCTACATCCGTATAGATGGACGTCAGATATTCCCGGTTGTTCGCTTCCCGTGCATGGTAGGCACATTCGCCCGGACGAGAATCATACAGCGATTGGGCCAGAAGCTCATGCCATCCGCTTTTGCGGTATTTCTCCCGAGCGGCTTCTTTGAATGCGTCGTAAAGAAAATCAAACCTGCCGTTGTGCCGGATGAAAAACGGCCTCGCCTGACGAAGGAAAAAGCGAATGACGCCCGGTATTTCATTCCATACCCGGGGGAATACTTTTTCAAAGCAACGAATCAGTTCTTTTTCGCTCAAACCCTTCCGTGCGTGCGCCATCAGGCCGAACAGGAAAGAAACATACTCTCCGGGTGTGGAGATGTTGTAGGCGATATCGTTTTCCAGGCGCTCCAGCATTTGTGTAAATGCTTTCTGCGGCGTATCGCCGTACTTGGATATTTCTTCATTGAGTTGCTTAAAGGCGCCGAAGACCCGCAATTCGGAGAGCAGGATTTTCAGGAAAAGCGGGTTGCCGGACGCCTTGTTCCCGCAAATGGCGCGGATGTGTGAATGGTCGAGCGCTTTGAGGTTTCTCTTCAGATATTCGGTTATCAGCTTTTCTTTTTGTTCCATGCCTTTTGCGTCGTTCCGAATGGCTTGCAGACGAAGTATATAAAATGAATTGTTCGCTTCCAACTGTTTTATTTGCGCTTCCGTATCTTCATCCTGTTTGATACTGACGACGAGCTTCACCCCTTCGGGGAGTTCGTTTGGAATCCAATCCAGCATCGCTATTCCGCCTTGCATCTGGTTGACGGCGTCGATCAGCGCTATGGCGCGTCCGTTCTGTCCGGGCAACTCCTTCAGCAGGCACAAAAACTGCCGGCGTAATTTGTCTAACGAATCCGGAACTTCCATTCCGCCCTGCCGGATGATGCTATTCCATAAACCGTACACATCCGCCGACATATCCGAAACGCCGCAAAAACGGATAAAGAATCTGCTGTTCGATAAACGCGCATCTTCCTGCCAGGTCGTTGAGCAATGCGCCAAGAGGGTAGATTTCCCCAGCCCGGCCTCTGCCGACAACAATAACGGACGGCGTTCATTGTCGAATATATAGTTGTTCAGCTTATCGCAAATCTCCGGAACGGGGATAAAGCCTTCCGAAGCTTTTCGGGCAAATAATTCCTGTTGTTCCAAATCCTGTTCGTAGCGGTTTCCCTGTTCTACAACCGGGGTTTTACGGTCTTTATATTCGTCCAGAATCTCCGCCATCAGTCCGGCAATCACCACGTATTTAAGCGCTATGTTTTCGTTGGATAACAGCTCCGGATATTCCTCTTCCAACTGCTTCCGCACCGCGTCGTTCAGGCAGGATGCGGGGATGGAGAAGTCCGTCAGCCTCCCTTTACACAGCGCCTCGTTTTCTTGCTTTTCTTCGCCTTCCAGTCCGGGTATCCTCAACTCCGGCGTAAGCGCTCCCTCCGGCTTCCAGGTGCAACGGTAATCCATCACCTTCGATTTAAACCGGGTGCGCACTTTGTTTTTGAAGTCCTCCAGTTCTGCCGTTACCCGCTTCGGGTTATCGCCATAGGTAGATACGGCGTCGTTCAGAAACAAATGGCGGTGCGGCGTATCCAAGTTCTCGTCAAAGGGGTTTTCCCGGAAGAAAAACAAGGAGTGTCGGTCTTTTTCGTACTTCGTTTCCTTATCATTGACCAGGCGAATCATCGGATTCAGCAGTGCATGTTCTATTTCCATTTCCGTAACGGAGGATTTCCCGGAGAGACTGCCTACTCGCCGGTATTCGTCGGTTGTTGCTTCATTAATTTCCGTTTCGACGGGGGGATACCCTGCTTCCTGTCGCCGTTTATTTTCGTAAGACAATCTCAGCGCGTCGTTGGGCACCCATCCTTTCCGCTGCCCTAAGAAGCAGAGGAAGAACGGGCGACTATCATCAATTCCGTTCAAACACTTACGCACCGTATCGTTGGCTTCCGCATCGGCTTTGGTGATACCCCATCGCAAATCAATATCAATCAGCCGGAGCTTGCGTTGTTCACACCACTCGGCCAATTCGGGGAATACATTCTTTACCAGATAATCACGCTCGGCGTGCATATCGTTGAATGTACTACTGATAAAAATATGTATGTTTTTCCACTGCATCGCGTTTGCTTTAGGCGTCGGAACGATTCAAAAACCCTGCACCGGAATGTCCTACCTGCAAATTATTTGATTTTGCAAACGCTCCAGTGCGGGATGGTATAAATCGTCTTTCGACAACACGTCCCTATGCCCCCATATTTCATCTACAAAGATAGTTTTCGTATCCCGTTTCGCAAGCGTTCAGGTATATTTTTTCCTCTGTTTTACGTAAAAAAATCTTCTTGAAAAATAACGATCTAATAATAAGACAGATATGATTAAGGATTTTGATTTTTGGTGCGTTGTACAACAAAATCGATTTGAAGCTTATGAAACTTTGGGCGCTTAAAATAGAAATGCACGTTCTTACTTACTTTGTTGTCGTCAGAATACGAGGATGGTCAGAATATCTGGCGTCGTCTATTTTACGGTCTATGTGGTCAATCCGGTGTCCCATATCTGTTCGT
>JAIROL010000206.1 GCA_031257565.1 Tannerella sp.
ATGGAAATGGAAGACGACTACCTGAAAGAGCTTCAGGACAAAGAGCGGGAGATAGCCCGAAAAGAAAAGACGATTGAGGAAAAGGACAAAACGATTGAAGAAAAGGACAAGGCGCTTGAAGAAAAGGACAAGGCGCTTGAAGAAAAGGACAAGGCGCTTGAGGAAAAGGACAAGGCGCTTGAAGAAAAGGACAAGGCGCTTGAAGAGAAAGACAAGGCGCTTGAAGAGAAAGACAAGGCGCTTGAAGAATTAAGAAAACAATTAAATAAATAACCTAAGTTTCCCACTTGTTTGAGCGTCCCTTCAAAAGGCCTATGTTTCATTTTAGTTCTTGTCAGACGCCTGATTTTCAGTGTGATCAAAAAGTTTTAATTAAGCTATTTGTGTATGGTGTTTGTAATAGTGTTCCATTGCGGCAAGCAAACATTCCATCTTTGCGGCAAACTCATGGTTTTCTATGAGTTGCTCAATGAGTTCTTCCAATTCGGCTTTATCACAACCGGAACAACGCGGACATTTATCGTCTCCGATGTAGAATACTTCATCCATCCCCGCATGAAATAAATCCGTTTCAAAAACTGCCGTCAATTCGTCTATTAAAGCAAATACAATTTTATGAACGTCAGGATGTAACGGACAGTAACTTTTCTTCAATAAACCGGAGGAATAAATCCATTCCGTCTTTTTCAGGAGCTTCAATGGCAAGCCCGCGTACGGGTAGGACAGAGTCAATTCGGCTGTTTGGATTTTGTGCATGTACGTGGTCGGTTCGGATGATGCAAAGCAATAAGATGAGAAATAAGATCTGTTTCATTTTCTTGATTTTTTTAAGTGTTGATGGATCGTAATCCTGTTTTCCGGTCAAAGGAAAATTGGAATAAAGGCGCTATTTTTTGAACGGATCTCCATTGGGACTTTTGCTTAGCGCCCAACGGAAAGCATTCACAAATAAGAGTTTCTGGGTGGCGTCCGTAAATTCGTCGTCGCCATGTCCCATGTTCAGGTATATCATACGGTAGTTTTTATTCGTCCAGACGAGCGGAAAATCACCGAAGCTTACGACGTCTTTGATTCCCAAAGGATAGTTTTTAGGGGAGAGCGAAAGCAGTACTTCGACGTCCTTATTCTCGCGCGGACTGGGATTCCATTGATACCATTCGCTTTCGGGAACGACAAATGATGCGGGTAAGTTTTTTGTTACCGGATGCGACGGATTGTCAACTTCGACTAAGACCGGCTGGGGCGGCCAGTTGTTGCAGTAAAAGACGCCGCCGCCAAGGAATTGTAAAAGCCATGGCCAGTTCGTATTCTTATCATTGTAAGCGGATACATGAAAGCCCATCCAGCCGCCGCCATTTTCCATGTATTGTTCGAAAGCCTCACGTTCGTTTGTCGTATTCGGATAACCATCTAACATGACAACAATATCATACTCTTTTAACTTTTCGTATGGATAGTGGGAAAAATCGGTTGTTGTCTCTAAAATAAAACCGTTTCCGTAATTTAAACGTTTAAAAAATTCAACGCCTTGTAAAGCAAAGTCCACATGAGCTTTTTCTGCATGATGGGTATAATAAACCAGCGCTTTGAAGCGGGGAGCGCTTGCGTAATTTGCAGGATAATTAGCAGGCGCCTGAGCGTTTGTTCCCGGTAAAGCATGGGATAAAACGAAAAAAGCGATCATGGGTTTTAATAAAAATGTTTTCATCTGTACAAAAATTTAAATTTAACACTTAGCGATTGTTACGAAATAACTTAATCAATTATATATTTTAATTATCTATTGAACGGCATTTATACAACAATAATAGTCGGTTTATTCAGTAACGTCTACTTAATTATTTGTTTTTGCCGGCAGCCCATATAATTGCGTTGGCAAACATGGCGGTAAATTCTTCCGTATCGTATAGTTTGCTGCTGTGTCCGATCAGAAAATAAACATTTCGCGCTTTTTTCGCCGGATTGACCCAGGCAACGGGATGATCGCCCATTTTTATATCCGAAGCCGGTCGATAACTGGATTCATCGACAGACGCTAGTACATGTACGTTCGGGCGCGGACTTTTATCAAAGGTATACCATTCGTCGTCAGGTATAATAAACGATTCCGGTATCCCTTTCATGACGGGGTGCGTTTTATCTTCGATCCGGACGGTTCCGTCGGCTAAGGGAGCAATGTAATTCTGAAAGCGGATTCCTCCCATGAAATCGGAAAACCATTGCCACATCGGATATCCGTCAAACTCTCCGAGTAGCGTAGCATGATGAAATCCTATCCAGCCGCCTGATCCTTCATCTATATATTTCATGAAGGCGGTTTCCGCTTCTTCCGTCCATGCGTACGGAGGATAATCAAGTTGAATGATAACGGCGAATTGCGATAAAAATTCATCGTTAATCTGCTTCGTATGATTGATCTCCGTCATTTCAAATTTCATCGTTTCAGCCTGCTGACCGAGCCACTGAATGCCCGCGTCCGTAAATCCTCCGTGTTGACCGCCTCTTTCCGTCAATACCAGTATTTTAAATGGTTTTGATTCTTCCGGTTTGGTCGTTTCGCTTTTTGTTTTGGAATTGCAACTGATAAAAAGCGCCAGCGCTAATAATAAAAGAAAAGAAGTTCGTTTCATACTGCGTTGTATTTTGAGTTTATAATGAATATGAACCGCGCATAGTTATTTATCCGTATATTTTGTCGATACGTTCCTGATGGCGTCCTCCTTCGAATGGCGTATCTATATATGCGTCAACCATCCGTATCGCTTCATCTTGCGTGACAAACCTTGCCGGCATAACGAGGATGTTTGCCTTATTATGCGCGCTTATAAGTCTTGCAATATCGACATTCCATGCGAGGCCGGCACGGATCGACGGATATTTGTTTAAGGTAAGCGCCATGCCGTTTCCAGTACCGCACAGGGCTATACCCATGTCTATCTCTTTGTTTTCAATCGCTTTTCCCAATTTATGGGCATAGTCGGGATAATCGCTCCTTTCTAAGGAAGTAGCTCCAAAATCCACATAATCAAGTCCTCTTTTTTCAAGATGTTTTTTTATAAGTTCTTTATATTCGAAACCGGTATGGTCGTTCGCTAATCCGATTGTTGTGTTTGTGAGATTCATTGTATTAGCCTTTAATCATTTTCTTTACAAGCTTATAAACATTGTCTCCGGTGAAACCCAGCTTTTGATCCAACACTTTATAAGGCGCCGAATAGCCGAAACTTGACATTCCGTGGATGTCTCCGTTATCTCCCACAAGCCCCTGTAAGGCGACAGGCAACCCGGATGTAAGTCCGAAGCGCTTTACTCCTTTCGGTAGCACGCTTTCCTGATAATCGGCCTTCTGGTCGCGGAAGAGTCCTTCCGAAGGAACAGATACGATACGGACTTTTATTCCGTCTTTTTCAAGTTTCTCGGCGCCTTCGACAAGCGTCGCCACCTCGGAGCCGCTGGCCAGCATCACTACGTTCGGCTTACCTTTGCAATCGTTGATAATATATCCTCCTTTGGCGAGTTGTTGCGCCTCTTTACGGCGATTTCCACTTGCCGCAGGAAGATTGTTTATATTCTGACGCGACAAAATAAGCGCTGTGGGGCGGTTGTTTTCAACGGCCGTTTTCCATGCATAGATCGTTTCTTCAGCATCTGCCGGACGAAGTACGACCATCGAACGTTTGCCTTTGTGGTTTTTCAGATGTTCCAGCAGGCGTATCTGCGCTTCATGTTCAACCGGTTGATGGGTCGGGCCGTCTTCGCCTACGCGGAACGAATCGTGCGTCCATACATAGATGACATGTAAATTCATCAATGCGGCAAGGCGTACGGCCGGTTTCATGTAATCGGAGAATACGAAGAATGTGCCGCATACCGGAATAACGCCTCCGTGCAATGCCATACCATTCATGATACAGGCCATTGTAAGTTCGCTAACGCCGATCTGAAGAAACTGTCCGGAGAAATCGCCGTTCTTGAACGCTGTCGTATGTTTGAGGAATCCGTCCGTTTTATCGGAGTTGCTAAGGTCGGCCGATGCGACGATCATGTTTTCAACCTGTTTTGCATACATACTTAACATCGTTGCAGATGCGGCGCGCGTTGCAATATTTTCCTTCATCTCGATGGATGAATAGTTGATCTTAGGCATTTTGCCGCTTAAAAATAAGTCTAACCTGGCCGCCTGTTCGGCATTTCCTTTGCGGAATTGTTCTTCTTCCTTCGCCATTCCCTGCGCCCATTTCTTCAGCTCTTTCCGGCGGTCGCCGTATAGTTTCTTCACTTCAGGGAAGATGGTAAATGGGTTTTTCGGATCTCCGCCGAGGTTTTTGATCGTAGAATCAAAATCCGCTCCGGCGGCAGACAACGGTTGTCCGTGAGTGGAAACCGTATGTTCGTAGCTCTTGCCTTTAGCGTCGACGGCGCCTTTAGCCATCGTTGTTTTGCCTATGATGATTGTAGGGCGTTTTTTTTCTGCATTGGCTGCAGTCAGGGCTTTACGTATTTCTTCTACAGAACATCCGTCTACGGAGATGACATTCCAGTTCCATGCTTTGTATTTTGCCGCAACGTCTTCCGAATCGACTTCTTCCACTTTGGTTGAAAGCTGGATGTTATTCGAGTCGTAATACATGATCAGATTGTTCAGGCCCAAATGTCCCGCTATGCGGCCTACGCCTTGTGAAATCTCTTCCTGAATACCTCCGTCGGAGATATAAACATACGTCTTGTGCGACATCCACTTTCCGAAACGCGCAACCATAAAGCGTTCCGCAATAGCGGCTCCCAGAGCCATGGCATGACCCTGGCCGAGCGGTCCGGATGTGTTTTCTATACCGTGTATGACGTCGACTTCAGGATGTCCCGGCGTCAGACTTTCCCACTGGCGGAAATTTTCCAGTTCTTTCAACGGCATCATATCGGCTAATGCAAGTATGGAATACAACATCGGAGACATATGTCCCGGATCAAGGAAGAAACGGTCGCGGTAGGGATAATCAGGTCTGTCCGGATTATAGTTAATAAATTCAGCGTAAAGTACATTGATGAAATCTGCTCCGCCCATCGAGCCTCCCGGATGACCGGAGTTTGCTTTTTCTACCATCGAAGCGGCAAGGATACGAATGTTATCTGCCGCTATGTTCATAGTTTTTGTGTCGTTCATTTTTTTTGATGTTAATAATTAGTTTTTATTGTTTTATTGTTTTATTATTCGGTATTCTATTTGCAGTTTTCTTTTATCAGCTTTTCAACGACGGGATCTCCCAGTTCGTTTGCTTTATTGAAGTGCAGACATGCTTCGGTTTTTTTATCCTGTCTGACAAGGCTAACGCCTAATATCCGGTAGGCGGAGGCAAAATCGGGCGCTATCTCGATGGCTTTTTCTGCGTATTCCTGTGCCTTGGGTAATTCTTTCAGGCGTAAATAGACGGAAGCTTTTTCCGCATAAAACAGGGCATTTGTTCCGTTCATTGAAATGGCGTTGTCGATATCTTTTAATGCGCCTTCAAAGTCGCCGGAACGGAATTTGGCCTGTTCGCGGTAATAGTAAAATTCGTCGGATACGTTACCGCCTGCCATCAGATAATATGTATCATAATCCTTTACTACCTGATCGTAAAGCCCAACCTGCATCTTCAGGTCTATGCTTTCAAGAAGGTATGCGGCAGCTTCGCTCACGGGACTTTTGGCGATGGCGCTGTCAATGAGTGCGATAATTTCCATTATATTAGCGTCGGCAATCTGTTGCTTACTTTTTGCGGCAAGATAATAGGATGAACCGGAGGCTGCCGGAGAATTATTAACGATAGAGTAAGAATGGTACGCTTTGTCGAAGTCTTTTTCATAAAATGCAATATCTCCCTCCAGCTGGCGGTATACGGGAAGATCTTCTTCTGCGATAGCTTTCCGTATATTTTCTTTTGCCGTCCCGATATTCCAGTCTTTGTATTGAAGCGTACTGTCATCGGCCGCTATTCCGAAAATCAGCTTTGCTCTATTGTAATAGACGTCTCCTTTGTTTTTTGTGTATTTTGCCGCACTTTCCAGATCATTCCAGGCCATGTCCAATAGTTGCCGTTGTTCGTTTTCGGTTGATGCCAGCTCTTTACGACGGAAGGCCTCATGTGATGCGCGGCTATGGTAGCCGTCGGGGCTGTTGGGGAATGTTGCAATGAAATCGCTTAATGTTCCGAGATATGTTTGAGCGTCCTGTTGCGAGGAATATAGCAATAATGAGATTTGCGCTTCCTCAATATCCGAAGCCCATGCTTTGCGTATACCTATTTCCGAGTATGTTCTTTTCAGCATGTCCGTGGCGGTAGCATGCAGGCTTTGTATATAGGCTACCGATATGCCGAACGTTTTCCCTTTTCCGGAAGCGTCTGCTTGTGTCAAAGCAAAAACTTCTCCGGCCTCGTTAAGTAAAGGATAACCTTCCCGGGGCTTGGGCAAAGGCGTCTCTATTTTAAAGTAATCGTAGACGCCATTGATTTTTGTTATCTCCGATATAGCTCCTTGAACGAGATTTTTTTCTTCTTTGGAAGGAGGCAAATAGGCCATTGAATTTATCGCCGGCGAGATTTTTGCAACCGGGAGAAATATTGTTTTTTTAGGTACGGAAACTTTAAAACGTATGACGCCGTACATGTCGTCGGCGCCCAATATCTGCGTTATCTGTAACTTCTCGCCGCCGGAAGCGATCGCAATGGCTTTTTCCGCTTTTCTGAATAGATCATAAGAGGATACGGCTTCTCCGTTTTCCTGAATGAAAAATCCGGGCCCGCTTTTTGTCGTTCCTTCTTTGGTTGTTGTTTCTATTGTAAATATAGCCTTATCGGCTTTATCTACCCATTTTGGATTTTTCTTCTGTGCGACTATTGTAATAGACTGACATACAGATAGTATTAAAATCAATACGCTTTTCATAATCTGGGGCTTTGACATACGACGGGCAAAAATAATAAAAAATCCCGAAACAAGTTCCTGTATCTGGATTTTTTTGGCGTGCCGTGCATGATAAATAACTTGGTGGTGCAAGTCCGCTACGGGGTAGGTAGCGACCAACC
>JAIROL010000107.1 GCA_031257565.1 Tannerella sp.
GGCGATTTGAGTGGGATGAAGAAAAGAGTAGGCTCAATAAGGAACTCCACGGGTTATATTTTGATGAAATACTGTCTGTTTTTGATGACCCCTATATCCTGGAACTATATGATGAGACCCATTCAACCGCTGAAGAACTCCGGTATAGAGGTTTGGCGGAGTTACAGGATTTTATTATTTTGTATTTATCGTATACGGAACCGGACAGCGGCCGGACAAGGATAATTTCGGTACGGCCTGCCGAACCTATTGAGGAGAGAATGTATTATGAGCGGCGGAAAAACTTTAACCCCTGAACGGATTGCCGAAATAAAGGCATTTAAGAATACCGATTTTTCAGATTGCCCAGTCTTAACCGAAGAAGAATTGAAAAAAATGAGTCCCCGGTATCCGGAATACTCTATGCGACAAAATCAATCATATTGTCGAAAATCATTAAGCGTTTGATAATTTTTCCCAGGCAGAGGCTAATATGTAACGGAACTCATCAGGAAACGTCAACTCGAAAACGCCTTAGATGAAATTAATGCCGAGATTCAGTTCGCCTGGTTTGGTATGAAAAATTACTGAAGGATTATCATGTCACACCCAAAATTAGGTGTAGGACAAAATCGAAAGGAGTTATATTTTAATAACTAAAGGTCATCGATATTCAATAGAACTTCTTGTTTAAAGAAATTTCAGAATATGATTTGTTATTTTTTGTTTGGAAAATAAAACAAATTTTTTATTATTAAAACCGGTAATCTCTTGAAATCCTAATAGATGGATAACAAATTGCATAAAATTCGATGGATAAGGCATCTTCCCAATAGCTATCCGCATTGAATTGGATGGGTACCCAAAGTGGAAATGTATTTCTGGATGAAAATATGTCCGTGAATCTAGAGGAGTAAAATCAAATCTGATATATTGGTGTGAAAAATCTGGATTTGGTAAAAATGCAATGTTTGCCCTCAACAATTCGCCCTTTTGAGTACAATAATAAAATTGAAATAGACCTTTATCATCTATAGATAAGGAATATTGTAAATTTTCGACGATCCATGTATATTCAATTTCATAATCATTTTCTCTAGGATCAGGTAATCGATTATTCCAAGACAATTCACTATCATTTCGATAAAAAAAGGGATTAACTAAATTGTATTTTGAGAAATAATCATTATAGAAAGAATACAAATCGGTGTGTATCTCATCAATCAGCATTTGACTTTAGCCTTTTTAAAAGTTCTGCTAGATGCTCTTTAGGTATAGTCTTTAATGCCTCTGGATCTGCTGATAATAACTGCTCTATAGAATTTTTTGTTTTTTTTGTTTCGGCTATTCTTCTTGCATATTCTTCCTGGCTCAATTTTCTGGCTATTTTTTCCGGATCAGGGTATGTGAAGATGAAGCGGGGCAGGTTTTCCAGAATAGATTTTATTTCAATGATAGCCCGATCCATTAAATCGCCACAACCAGTTATTCTACACCAACCCTTCGTCCTTGTAAGTGCCGTAAAAACACTATTTCGTGCATGTACAAACTCTAAATAATGATAAATATACTCTACGCTCATTACGTATATAATAAACGCTTCATTCCCTTTTGCTTTAAAAACTGTTGAAAGAGTAACAAAGCCTTTTTCGCCAAATTTATCACGTTCTACTCCCTCATAGCCGGGAATGATACTTGGTACACCCAATGCAAATAACTGCTTTTGCAACAAAGGGAATTCCCTTTTATAGCTATCTTTGTTTAATGAAATAACAACTATGTTATGTGGCTCTACATCCTCCTTCTTGCAATCATTACTAATAGAGTCTGCAATCCAGTTTATTTCATCAACGAAAGAATCACATTTCAAATAGGAAATTGGCTGTTGTGCCCCATTGTAACACTCGTGTACCAGGCTTATCGTGTTTTCTGATGGCCTTTTTATTGTTACTTGCGTGTCCGGTTTTAACGTACCATTTTCTATCTCATATCCAATAGAATTCCATATTTTCTCATTATCAATTATTTGCATGATACCATCTGTATTATACAACCCCATTCCCAAGCCATGAGCTACCATTAGTAATTGATAAGGATTTCGATATGATTTTTCTAATATAATATCTTTTTCTATCTCGTCAGCATAAAAGCTTGATACACCAAAATCAACTAGAGGCTTTCCTTGATTATCATAGCCAAACAACTCTTTTACATCTTGTATTTTTGTATTTGCTAATGTCTGTAATTCATCATAGGCAAAAATAATCCTTTTTGGATCTTTAGTGATCTTGTACACCAGTTGGAAAAAAGATGGGGGGAAATCTTGAGATTCATCCATCAATACATAATCAAATTCTTCGGAAATATTTTCTGCCAAGATTGAAGAGCATACATAGTCAAGAGGTTCATCGGTACTATAAGGTACATTTTTAAAGTTCATTGGTATAATTGAGTTCCGCTGACAGGTTCTATAATAAACACCTTCCTTGCTTCTTCCCCCCCATGAATGCAAGACCAAGAGTTTGTCCCAGTCAGGACTACTGTTGTTTTGCTCGTGATAAAATTTGGCAATCAAGTATTGCACCTGATTATATAAACTTTGGGTATGGAAAGTATATAATATTTTTGCTTCCGGGTAACGACCATGTAAATAAGCAGCCTTCATACATAATATAACTGTTTTACCTGTACCCGCCATACCACGAATTCTCTGAGGGCCATCAGGTATTTGTACTGCTGCTTCATGCTGTTTAGCATCAAGTATAGCCATTTTTTTATCAAGTAATTTTATTGCGGCTCCCATAGTACCGGCCTTTTCAGCAGAAACTGAACTGATATTTCCAATCAAAGGACCTGCACCTTGTATGACACTAATATAGACTTTCTTTTCTTCCTCTCTTAACCCAAGTGAGTTCTTAAATAATGATTTATATTCAATTACATCAAAATTTCCAAAGATTAGGCTGTCTATTGAGACTGAATTATATTTATTAATAAATTCGGTTTTATTAATAGCTGGAAAAACCATATAATCTCGAACTAAAATTTTGCCCCTTATCTGTCGATAATTTCTGATAATATTTTCGAGACGAATTTTATAGTCTTCCAGTTTGAATAAGGGCGATTCGATTATGGTATTATTTACCTTCCATGTAGCTCCATCGTTTAGAATTTCAAGCGAGTCTATTGTTACCTCAATGACTTCAAAAAGGAATATCCCGTTGTTATAATCAATAATAGCAAAGCACGGAATATAGGAATCAGCCATCCCCGTGATAGGATATTTATAATAAATATAACCTTCTTCTGCTTCAGTAATTCTTTTTAATTGATCCCAGAGTATGCTTTTAGTTGTACTTTGTTTTAAATCGCTTGAGCTAAGTAATGATTTCATTCATTTGATTCCTGCCTAAATTTTGATTCAGCTTATCCATTTTTATCCTTTCGAGCAATCTAAATAGCTACTATTCTGATAGATGAAATCCTCTTGGGTCCTCCTGTGATCAAGATTATAGCAATAATTAATGAAATGTCAAGCCTTACGGAAGAAGCGTGAGATATGAGAGAAAACAAAGCCCGGCAGGAGGGGGTAAACCCCTCTTGCTTCCCGAAATCAGTCAGGTTTTCGCTTTCTCCAACTTCTCCAGTTTTTCCTCCAGGACTTCCTCGGTTATCTCCTCAATGTCATCCAAAACTTCTTTCTGGTACTTTTTCAGAGTATCGGCAGGGAAAGACTTCATGGAGAATAGCTCCGGGGTGTCGATTTCAAGGCCCTGGGCTATGCGTTCCATCATCTCAGGAGACGGAAACTTGCGGCGGCTTTCAATCATACCGATATAATGAGTTGTGGCCCCCACCCGTTCCGCCAGTTTGTATTGGGACAGATTAAGGATGTGCCGCCGTTCCTTCATGTTATGCGCCAAGAGTTCCCTCATGTTCGCCATGGTCTATCCTCAAACGATTTGTTACACGTTCCCGGCGATACGGAAAATCGCTGGAAAGACGCTGATTAGCCCGATTCCCCGGTGGTTTCCCCATTAGGCCGGTCTTCCCGCTTATCTTCCTCCTCCAATTGCTGAATCTGCGCCCTGATAAAGCCCTCCATATCCTTTAAAACCGCTTTCCGCAGATGTTTCACTGCCTCGCCGGGGTCAATATCCCCGCAAAAAAGGTCTGTTGAGTCGATACCGAGGGCGGCGGCCAGCCGTTCCGCCATTTCGGGCGAGGGATATTTGGTTCGGGTCTCCAGCATATCTACATAGTGGGCGCTCGTATTCACCCTTTCGGCGAGTTTTGCCTGAGACCAGCCCCGCGCGTGGCGGTACTTTTTGATATTTGAAGCCAACAATTCCCGGATTTTTGTCATAGTAAAGACACTTTATTCAGTTTAACTATACATACCGGGTCCTTCTTGACCAACTTTCCAATAGGCGCTACTATTTTATAATTTTACATGCTATCAGGGACTGTTCTTGGGAACCTGTTGGCAGGCTTTACACGGGTATTTTCTGGGAAATTTGAGAGAAAATACAAAATTTTTTCCAGGACCGACATCAGGCGTCGGCCTAAAGGGTTTATTATCGGGCTATGCTGTGGGAAAACACCGTGCCGGTTAAGGCGCAGGAGGAGAAAGTACGGGTAAACCGCATACTCATGATCGATGAGGCTATCCGCTTCGGGACCTATCCCTCTATCGCAAAACTGGCGGAGAAGGCCGAAGTCAACGGGCGGAGCATTGAAAGGGACATCGAGTACCTGCGGGACATCTACCAGTCCCCGGTCGAGTATGACCGGCAGAAACGCGGCTATTACTATACCGAACCTAATTTCTTTATCAAAAGCATTATGCTTACCGAAGGGGAACTGTTTTCCATAGCCCTGTTTGACCGGCTTTTGGAGCAGTACCGGAATACCCCCCCCCCCCTCGAAGCTGCCCTGCGGCAGATTTTCAGCAAGATTGTCCGGTCCATGCCGGAAAATATTACGGTAGACACCGCCGTATTAAGCCCCCAGGTCAGCATCATCCCGGAACACCAGGGGCAAATTGACGCCGGGGCCTTTGAATGCGTCTTTACCGCCCTCAAGACCAGGCGGACCATCACTTTTGACTACCGCCCCCTGCAAAAGACAACCTACATGAAACGTACCGCCGATCCCTACCACGCCATTTGTCAGCGGGGGAACTGGTATTTTATCGGTTATTGCTATGACAAGGCTTCCCCCCGGATGTTTTCATTTTCCCGGATAAAGAACGCCGCTGTGACCGGGAAGCGTTTTGTCCCTCCGGCGGATTTTAAAGCTGACGAATACTTTGACAAAGCAATGGGTGTCTAGGCATCGTCCCACACGCCGTATACTGTTGAGCTTTTGATAGACAACGAGATCGGCGCCTTCGCCCTGGAACGGCAATGGCACGACAGCCAAACCGTTAAACAGCGGAAAGACGGATCGGTGTATGTGAAGTTTACCACGACCCAGATGCCGGAAGTGTTGCGCTGGGTTCTGGGGCAGGGCCATACGGTAAAGGCGCTGGGACCGGCGGAGTTGGTGGAGCAGGTGAAGGGTGAAGTGGAAAAGGTAAGGAGGATGTATACATGATAGACGGATTGAAACAACGAAAAGAAGAAGTCTTGCGCCTCTATGAGGAGAAATATCTGCCTTTTAAGGAAAAATATGGCGATAATACTGATCGAAACAATCTGGAAACCAAACGGACGAATATTGCGAATGGTAAATTTATTCTCATGGTCGCCGGAGAAGCTAAAAGTGGGAAATCAACCTTTATCAACGCGTTTCTTGGCGTCGAAATCCTTCCCATGGATGTAAAGCAATGTACCAGCGCCCTCATAGAAATCAACCATGGGGAAGAAATCAGCCTTGAAGCGGTTTATGCTGATGGCAGAGAAAAGTCTATTATCGGAGAGCAGGAAGTGCGCGAGTTTTTAGAGAAACACGCGGCTCTAAGCGACAACTACCGGAAAATCCCGGTAACATCCATCAATAATGAAATTCTTATCAAATCCAAGGGTAGGATCAGGGAAAGCGAGGTCCATGATTTAATTAAAAACGTCAAGGACGATAATATTTTTAACCTGCCGCCCGATGAGTTTGAAAGATTAATATGGGATTATATCACTGAGTGGAAAGACAAATGGCAAGAACTTGTTACTCAGATAAAGATACGTTATCCCTTCTCGGAAGAAATGCGGAATATTACAATGATTGACAGCCCCGGTGTGAACGCGGCGGGGTATGGTAGGGGATATAACCAGCAACTACATTAAAGAAGCTGATGCCATTATCTTTGTAAAACCTCTGACCGGTCAGGCTGCGGAATCGTCCTCGTTCAGGAAATTTCTTGACTCTAACACTGTCGGCAGGAGTAAAGCCGCTTTGCTACTGGCGCTTACCAGAAAGTCAGATCTTGGTGAAAAAGAGGTTTTTACTCTTAAAGAACAAGCCGCCGATATGTATGGAAAGCATTTGGACAACAACAGAATTGCGGCAATAGACAGTAAATTGCAATTATTTTATCACCGGTGTAAAAACAAAAGTGAAACTGAAATATCAAATCTATTTAAGGAAGATGTATTTTCGGCGGCAGAACTTTGCTGGTTAAAGGCTGATAAGATTCGATCTGAATTTTTGAATTTGTTAGAAAAGAAATCTAATTTTGACCAAATCTCAGGAATGCTCGAAAGATTTGCCACTAAAGCTCATTACATACAACTCCGCGATTTTCTGGACATGATAAGCGGAGGTTATGAAACAATACAGAAAAAACTTGAAGAAAAATTTGATTTGTTGCAAAAATCTACTGAATATCCGGTAAAACTCAAACGGGAAGTTGAGTTAAAACGAGAGGAGATTGAAGAAATCAAGCTGAGAATAAATGAGGGGATAGAACGTATAAGAAATGAATATACCAAGCACGAAGGCGGAATAATCGGACTAGAGGCTGAAAAGGCGTTTGAAAAATTCAAGAGTGATTTTGAAAATTCCACACAGTTTGACGATATTGAAAAAAAACACTTGATGGTCAAGATGCTTTTTTCAATTTCCAGAAAAAACTCCACACTCAAATTATCGCGGACTGTGATCGCGAGCTTATTGAAATCACCGACAAAACATATCTTCATATTGCCACTATTATCCAAGGCTGACTGACAGAAGAAGACTTTCAAAAATTAAAAGACGAAGTTAAGTCCGAAGCAACAACGACAGAATACTATACAACAGGGGCCTGCTGGTGGAAGGAAGCGCACTCAAGATCTAATTATTCCAGGGAAAATCACATCAGGCTCATCAAAAGCAGAATACTTGAAAATCTTGAAAAGACAAAAAGTGAAATGACTAATTCTCTGCATACGGATGTTCGCAACATAGTAAAAAAATATCACGAAAAATTAAAAGAAAATATGGACAGGAAGAATACTGAATACAACGACTTGCTTAATCACATGACCGAGTCGAAGAAAATGCGCGAGGAAATGGAAAAGATTGAGTCCGACTTATCGTCTATTGGGCTTAATGTTACACACATTAATTCCGTCAAGGGGGGGATAGAAAATGTCATCAATTAACCTGGATGCTCTTACGCCATCAATCAATAAAGTTTTCGAGAAAATTCGTTCTCGTATTTCAGATATGGAGCGGCATCCTGAACAGCGGGAGCGTATAATAAATGCCATCTGCGATTATGTTGCACAGACAATAACAGCGGAAAGCAAATCTCTCCTTTCTTCGTTTTATTCAAGTATGGTTGACGAAACCCTTGCCCGTGAGCCTTTTTTAACCACCAGGAATAAAAACAAATTTTACGACAAAGATATTCTGAGAAATATTCCGCATTTCCTGTGCCAGCAGGAGCGGCGGGGATAGGTATTGTATTATCCATTGCATTGTCTAATATTATTATTTTGCCTATTTCGCTTGTCGTTGTGGGGGGCTTTATTATTGCATTGCGGAGTATGAAAAAAGCAAAAGCCAGGCTGAATTCAGCGCCGCCATAAATCACTATCTCAATTCTGCAAAAGCGGAATTGATTGTATGGTTCGAACATGTCGAAGCTTATTATAACGAACAGGTTGAAGAGCTTAAACGTTCTCTATGAAGGAGAATAGGCTGTGAGCAATGAATTAAGATAGGCGATGAAAATATTCTACAACAATTCAATGACGATACCAAAATGCTTGATAATAACCTTGAAGAATATAATCGGCAGGTAAGCCCCTATCTGCTTGCGGATGATGATATTTCAAAAATGTCGATAGAAAGGAACTCCGCTACTTTACTTGAAAGCATTAAATTCTTCAAGGTTGATAACTGCACTGTTGAAGAGACGGATTCAGTATTTGAATCACTTAACGAAAAATATCTAGCCGTTGCCTACTCAATGAATGTTCCCGTCTGCTATGGCATAGCAGGACAGGCAGGCAAAACTTCCATTGTTTTAGGAATTGAGCCTATTGCTGAAACCCCTGATAACGCCGAGAGCCTAAAAAAAATAATTCACGGTTTGCTGCCGGATATTTCCATCTCTGATTATTCCTACAAGAAAAGCAGAAAAACACATTTCGGCATAATTGGCGGCACACCGTCTTCAATGATAGATAGCAAACCCCAGACCTTTGATTATTCTTCCCTCATTCGCGGCCTGAACGGTAAAGATTACCTCCTTCTTGTTATGGCAAAACCTGTGAATCTTAACGAGATACAACAGAAAATTGACATTCTTACCGGTATAAAAGATTCTTGCCTTGCGGTAAGTAAAAGAAACATTTCTTTACAGCAAAGCGTTGCCAACACAAAGGGGGCTCAGAGGGAGAAACCGCAACAATGGTATTAATGTTGGGGTTTATTCAGGCGTTATGATTGGACCGGTTATGCTTGGTGGTAGCGTGGGATACAATTCTTCCGAATCAAAGTCTGTCTCCAAAACTCTTTCAGATACAAGAAGCAAAGGTGAATCACTTGGCTTGGAAATACAAAACAGTTTTGCGGTGAATATTGCGAAACGTACTGAGAACGCCATAGCTCGTTTGCAGAAGGAACTTAGTACCGGTTTCTGGCAGACCGCTACTTGTTTTTCAACAAGCGATGATATTTCAATGAAAATACTGCAAGGTTGTCTGTACAGTGAAATGGCGAAACCCGATGTACTTGCCTCACATCCAAAGATATTTAATTACGGTATTATTGAAAACAGCAACCAGTCCTTGATCATGCCTCATGGTATGCTCGATACAGACAAGAACAATACCCACGATATTTGTTCTTTTGCCAATACCGAAGAACTGTCATTGTTATTTGCCCTACCCGATAAAAACGTTCCAGGTTATGAACTAAAAACAGGGATACGTTATCCTGTTTCACAAAAAAAACTTATCGAGTCAGAAAGCATTGAATTGGGAAATGCATGTGATGGCGGCAATGTATTGGACAATATACCATTTTCTTTGTCCTCTGACGATCTTAACAAACATACTTTTGTATGCGGTATAACCGGAAGCGGAAAAACAAATACAGTAAAACATATTTTAGCCAGGGCCAAAGGCCCTTTTGGGTAATTGAGTGCGCCAAAAAAGAATATCGAAAATTGGATTTTCCAAAAGGTAAAGCGCCATTGATATTTACACCGGGAAAGCCGGAAATAAACTCTATCTCGTTCAATCCGTTTTATATTATGCAGGGTATAAGCCCACAAATGCATATTGATTATTTAAAAGATATTTTTACCGCTTCGTTTTCTTTTTATGGTCCTATGCCCTATATTCTTGAAAAATGTCTTCATAACGTATATTTAAAAAGAGGCTGGAATTTGAGCATGGGTTATCACCCTTATTTGGCAAATACAAAAAGTGAAACCCACCTTTTTGACAGTGAATATGTAGGAAAACAATATAGCCATATCGAACACAAATACGTATTTCCGACTATGCAGGACTTGAAGAATGAAATAGAATCGTATGTAAAAGAAATGGGGTATGAAGGTGAATTACCTGCCAATATAAAGACCGCTATACTTGCACGTCTCGAATCACTTTGTGTTGGTGCCAAAGGGTTTATGTTCAATACCAGTAATGCGCCAGACTTTACTTCTTTGCTTAATAAAAATGTAGTTTTTGAGCTTGAAGGACTTGCGGATGATTCTGACAAGGCTTTTATTGTAGGTATAGTCATAATTTACCTGACTGAATACAGGATGTATGAAAAAGAAATATCATCCGATTATCAGAGTTCCTTAAAGCATTTATTGGTTATTGAAGAAGCCCATCGTCTTCTTAAAAATATTTCCACTGAAAAAATCAGCGAGGATAGCGGCAATCCCAAGGGAAAAGCGGTCGAACATTTTACCAACATGGTAGCGGAAATGCGTTCCTATGGGCAGGGCGTTATCATATCGGAACAAATTCCTTCAAAGATAGCCTCCGATGTTATAAAAAACTCATCGAATAAAATTATCCACCGTATTGTAGCAAGGGATGACCAGGAAATAATTGCCAATATGATAGGCATGGAAAATAAAGATACCGTTTTTTTAGATGATCAATTAAAAGGCAGAGCGCTTTGTCATAGCGAAGGCATGAGGCTTCCGATTTCCGTAGCTTTCCCCAAGGTTACAGAAATCGACAGGAAAGACGGCGAACTTCGTCGTCAGGCAATGGAACAGAACAACCAAAATTTTTACATCTTGAAAAGCCTCCTGCTCCCCTGTTTGTCTGAAATTGATACCGAAATTCCAAAATTACTTAACACTTTTCTGAGTTTCAATGAGAGTAACATCATAGCGAGTATTAAAAACATAAAGAAAGATGCGGAGAGCAAAGTAAAATTAGATTCTCCCCGGTTATTGCGGGAAAACCAATATGATAAAGCAATAGCGGCTATCTTAGCCGAGTTGTCCATAAAATATCTATTTGCCGGTATTTATTATGTTGAAAAATTACCTGAAAATCTATTTGCGAAGATTGAAGACGCTATTTTAAATCCCTATGATGAACCAATTGCTGCCTTGAGGAATGCATTTATCGAAATTGATAACAAATCCGACATGGTTGTACATATCGTATCAGAACTTGCGCTTTCATATGGATATAGTCACCAAGACAAGGAAATCGATCTGAATAAACTGGTAAAATCCTATTTTATAAAGGTCGATGAAGAAACAGTTTTCAAGATTATTTTCAGAATACAGGAAAGGATGGAATATTAAATGGAAATTAAAAAACTAACTAAAGCCAAAGAAACGGGTGAAACAGGGATTTCTGAAATTCGAGAGCTAAAGAGATTTTCTAATCCTGAGTTTCCTGAAACTGATTACAAGAATATTGTAAAAGAACAATTGGATTTAATAAAATCACGCCCTCTGGAATCCCTGCGGGAACAAAACAACCAACTTATAAAAGATGTGGAAGAAAAGAGACCGCGACTAACTGAAGATGAGAAAAAGAAAATAAAAGAAGCTCACCCTGATTGGCCGGATGAAATAATTGATGCCATAAGCTCATGGAAAGAGTATGAAGTCTATAATAAAGCTGGTTTAATCTATGCTAAAATTAATTGGCGGCATTGTCTTATTCGTCCTGATTTAGATTTGGATTATGTTGACCATAAAACAGGTAAAACAAATCGTGAATTAATGGCGGAAGGGAAAGCGCCGGTTGATCCAAAAACAGGTGAAAAAATTGAACTCCATCATATAGGTCAAAAGTTTGACGGTCCGTTGGCTGAGTTGACAGAAAGCGAACACTCTGATAACTTTGGTATATTGCATACAAGCAACGAAAACAGTTGGCGCCGTGAGCCAGAGCAGAATGACGCGTATAATAATCACCAGCGCCCTGAACACTGGAAATCTAGGTCTAATGGATAATTTAGGAGGCAAATAATGATAAACCTTGAATATTTTCTTAAAAACAACGATGTTGAGTATAGTTCAAACCGGGTAAATTCCGTATTTATTCCAGAACTTGAAAGAGAATTATCAGTTGCCATTGGTGAACAACTAAAAAAATATATTCTCGAATATGGTTATCTTGCCTTTAAGTTTGTTGAATTATACGGTATAACAGATAACCAAAAATTAAATTCTGATATGGTAAAGAAAACGAAGTTTCTTCACAAAGAATTTGCTTTTACTAGTAGGTTTGTGGTGTTAGAGGATGCCGGGGATGGTGACTTTATTTTGATAGACAGTGATGATGGTGTCTTTGAATTTATTCCTGAATCGGGAAGTGATATAAAACCATTGAGTAAGAAATTATTCGATTACATTTCTACCCGGTTTAATTCTATATTGTAAACAAAACTATTAAGGGATATGTAATCCTCTTTTTTTACTATGATATTATTTTATCACTATTGTTTTTTTGTTTTCGGTTGAAAAAGGAGTGTCTATGTTCGAATTGAAAAAAATTGAAGGGCAGGAAGGAGAAAAGATGAAATCAGATAAATCACCAAAGAGCATGGATATTGTTAATTGCTTATTATACAAAATAAAAAATAATCCAGTGAAAACTTATAGAAGACCCAAAGACATACCACTGTCAACAAGTTAAGGGAATGGCATAATACGCTCTGTCAACAGTTTGATTCGTGGCGAGGGTTTCATACCCCGCCCCTCTGGGGCGTAATAAGGGTATGAAACCCGAGTCCAATACCTTTAAAGAACAACCATACCCCGTCCGCTCTGCGGCGGGGTTGGTTGATT
>JAIROL010000246.1 GCA_031257565.1 Tannerella sp.
ATCGAAGAACGGGAAAGAAATGTCCTGACTGCTTATCAGAACAAACTATCGATCGAACAGATTCAGGCATTTTCCAACTTGAGCAAAGAGGATATCCTTGAAATCCTGAAGCGAAACAAAATAGCGCCGACTATTGCGTAATCATTATGTGATGAGAAATTTTATGAGTGGAATACAGGAATTTCGGAATGTCGCGTTTAAAGATACTTCTTTTGCAAACTTAATGCAGAAACGCGTATATAATGTCTTACTGATCGCAACAAAATACGACGCATTCATGCTCGAAGACGACGGACGCGTAGACGAGCAGATATTTAACGAGTATACGTCCCTGAGTTTACGTTATCCGCCGCGATTCACACAAGTCGCAACAGAAAAGGAAGCGCTAAACGAGCTGGCGAACCTGAGCTTCGAGCTGATCATTTTTATGCCGAATATGGTTGACCGTGATATTTTCGGAACGGCAAAAGAAATTAAACGCCATTACCCGTCAATACCCATTGTTGTTCTCACCCCCTTTTCGAAAGAAGTATCAAAATGCATTGCGAATGAAGACCTCGGCGCTATCGATTATGTATTCAGCTGGTTAGGCAACTCGGAATTGCTTCTGGCTATCATAAAACTGGTGGAAGATAAGATGAACGCTCCGGATGATACGAAAAGCGTAGGCGTTCAGATCATTCTGTTGATTGAGGATTCCATCCGCTTCTATTCTGCAGCCTTGCCCCATCTGTACCGATTTGTGCTCGAACAAAGTATGGAATTTGCGAAAGAAGCCCTCAATGAACATCAGAAAACCCTCCGCATGCGGGGACGCCCGAAAATCACGCTGGCGCGTACATATGAAGAAGCGATACGTATATACAATGATTACAAGGATAACATTCTGGGAATCGTTTCCGATGTTGCTTTCATGCGCAACAACGTGAAAGATCCGCTGGCCGGATATCACTTTTGCCGTCATGTCCGTAAAGGGGGAAGCCCTTTACCGATAATCATGGAATCGTCCGACCCGGATAATGAAAAATATGCCCAAGAACTCGGCGCTTCGTTCATCTGCAAACAATCCAAAACTTATGCCCGGGAACTGAGAAGAACTATTATGCAACGTTTCGGATTCGGCGATTTTGTGATCCTGAACCCGGATACAAAAGAAGAAATTATGCGTATAAAAGATTTGAAGGACCTTCAGAATAGAGTTTTTCAAATTCCGGATGATTCCCTGAGGTATCACCTGTCGCGTAATCATTTCTCACGATTTTTCTATTCGCGCGCCATGTTCCCGCCCGCCGAACTGCTGCGACAGGTGGACGTCAGCGCATACAAGGATATGAATGAAGCGCGGCAGTTCGTTTTCGATGCAATCGTCCAGTACCGCAAAATGAAAAATTTCGGCGTAGTGGCCGAATATCGGAAAGAGCGCTTCGACGAGTACAGCAATTTTGCGCGAATCGGGGACGGTTCTCTTGGAGGAAAAGGGCGCGGACTGGCATTCATCGGGGCCATGATAAAACGAAATCCACACCTGGAGTATCCTGATTTTTCCGTCAATATCCCCAAAACGGTGGTTCTATGTACGGATATCTTTGACGAATTCATGGAAACAAACAATCTGTACGCGGTCGCCCTAAGTGATATCGACGATCATAAGATGTTTCGCTATTTTCTGCATGCAAGCCTGCCTGCACGCCTCATTGATGATCTGACGGCTTTTTTCGACGTAGTTAAGCGTCCGATAGCCATACGGTCGTCGAGCCTCCTCGAAGACGCCCATTACCAACCTTTTGCCGGGGTATATTCAACTTATATGGTTCCCCTTATTCCCGACAAATACGAAATGCTCCAATCGGTAAGTAAAGCCATCAAAGGAGTTTACGCCTCCGTCTTCTACAAAGACAGTAAGGCATACATGACTGCGACAAGTAACCTCATCGAAAGCGAAAAAATGGCTATCGTATTACAGGAAGTGATCGGTAGACAATACGGAGACCGCCTGTATCCTACAATAAGCGGAGTGGCCAAATCGCTGAATTTTTATCCGATAGGCAACGAAAAAGCGGAAGACGGCATCGCAAACATAGCGCTGGGACTCGGAAAATACGTCGTCGACGGAGGAATCACTTTACGGTTTTCACCACAACACCCCAGCAATATCCTGCAAATGAGCGCCATGGATTTTGCCCTGCGTGAAACGCAGACACATTTTCTGGCATTGGATATGAAAAATACATTGTCGGATTTTGCTGCAAATGATTCATTTAACCTGATCAAGTTATCAATTAAGGACGCCGACAAAGACGGTATTCTTAAATACATCGTCTCGACTTATGATCCCCAGGATCAGGTAATACGCGACGGATATTATCCGGGAGGCAGGAAAATCCTTTCATTCGCCAACATACTTCAGTACGACATGCTTCCTCTTAGCGAAACGCTCAACAATCTGCTGGAGACCAGTCAGAAAGAGATGGGAAGACCGGTCGAAATTGAATTTGCGGTTGATATAAAGCCTGATTGTCGCGACGAAGGCGCCTTTTATATGCTCCAGATAAGACCTATCGTAGATCAAAAAGAAATGATCGAAGAGGACCTGACTGCCATTGACAAAAAAGATACTGTATTATTTTCAAACAGCGTACTCGGACATGGCATTATAAATGACGTACATGATCTATTATACGTTAAAACAGAAGCTTTTAATTCATCTAATAACCAGCTGATAGCTTATGATATAGAGCGCATCAACCGCCGGTTTACCGAAAACGGACAAGGGTTCGTGCTTGCAGGACCGGGACGTTGGGGAAGTAGCGATCCGTGGCTCGGTATCCCCGTCAAATGGCCGCAGATATCCAATGCACGGGCCATCGCCGAATATAGCCTTGCCAATTATCACATCGACCCGAGCCAGGGTACGCACTTCTTCCAGAACCTGACGTCGAATGGAACCGGATACTTTACGATCAATCCGGCCAAAGGAGATCTGTTTGACGAAGATTTCCTGAATGCGCAACCCGCCGCCGAAGAAACCCGGTTTCTGCGTCTGGTACATTTTGAAAATCCCGTTATCATAAAGATAGATGGTAGAAAGAGTATCGGAATCGTACTGAAACCGAAACAGGTATAAAAAAATCTTTACAAAAAACAGGAACATCTATTATACATAAATGCAATTTTACTATTTTTGCAGGGAGAATTTCGATGAAAGCCGCATGGTTTTTTACGAAGAACTGAAAGATCGGGTCAAGAATAATACCACTAATCTCTAATAAACAATGCCTTACAATAACAGTCATTTTGCAGAACTAATATGCCGTCAGGCCGAAAAATACGGCCAGCGGACGGAACTTCTTTATCGTAACGATAAAACGGGTAAATGGATAAGCGTATCTTGGAACGCCTTTGCCGAGAAAGTACGCCTGACCTCGCAAGCGATGGTTGAATACAAAATTAATGTACAGGAAAACATTGGTATCTATTCCCAGAATATGCCCCAATGCTTCTACACAACTTTCGGCGCATTCGGAATACGCGCCACTGAAGTTTCCATGTATGCAACAAGTTCTCCCGAACAAATCAGATACATTATCAATGATGCGAACATACGTATCCTTTTTGTCGGCGAACAGCTACAATACAACAATGCCTGTAAAGTCCGGAAAGAAACAGGAGACATTCTCAAACAATTGATTATATTTGATAATAATGTTGTCCGCCATCCGGAAGATAAAACATCCATCTACTTCGATGAATTCATACGGTTAGGAGATAATGCGCATGCGGAAACAAAGGCGAAGATACGTCGCAATGAGGCGCAAAAAGAGGATACCGCAATGATTCTTTACACTTCCGGGACTACGGGCGAGCCAAAAGGCGTCGTCATAACACATGCGAATATGGACGAAGCCATGCGGATTCATGATATACGGCTGCCGATGCTGAGTGATAAAGATGTTTCCATGTGCTTTCTGCCGTTGACCCATATTTTTGAGAAAGCATGGTCGTGCCTCTGTTTCAGTCAGGGAATCAGTATCGCCATAAACCATGATCCCAAGAAAATACAACAATTATTACCTGAAATCCGCCCCACCCTTATGTGTAATGTCCCGCGTTTCTGGGAAAAAGTCTATGCCGGAGTACAGGAGAAAATATCCGATTCATCGCGTTTTCTGCAAAAAATATTCCGCCATGCGATTAAAACAGGACATTGTTATATCCTTGAATACAGGGACAAAGGCCTCAAAGCGCCGGGATGGCTTGCATTAAAATTCCATTTTTATGATAAAACCGTATTTTCTTTATTGAAAAAAGTTGTCGGGTTAAATCACGGACGCGCATTTCCGGTTGCAGGAGCCCCACTGGCAGATCACATGGCCGAATTTCTGTTGTCTGTGAATATGCCAGTCCTCTACGGATACGGATTAACCGAGACTTCCGCTACGGTCTGCTTTTACCCTATCCGAAATTACGTCATCGGTTCAATCGGCGAAGTGATGCCGGAGCTGGAGGTACGCATAGACGGCAATAACAACGAAATCCTGGTAAAAGGCAAAACAGTCACGCCCGGATATTATAAAAAACCCGAAGAAACCGCCAAGGTATTTACTGAAGACGGATTTTTCCGAACAGGAGACGCCGGCAGACTGGAAGGGAACACGTTATATTTCCTTGAACGTATAAAAGATCTGTTCAAGACATCAAATGGCAAATATATCGCGCCACAGGGCATAGAGCTGAGTATGAGCGGAAATGCATACATCGAACAGTGCGCCGTCATTGCCGACGCCTATAAGTTTGTAAGCGCCCTGATTGTCCCTAATTTCCATGCTCTCGAAAATTATGCGCAGAAAAAAAATATTCGTTATAATAACCGGAAAGAATTGATAGAAAAAGAAGAAATCATGCGATTTTATCATTCCATCATCGAAGATTGCCAGAAAGGATTTGCTTCCTATGAAAAAATCAAACGTTTCACCCTTATTCCGGAACCATTCTCAATGGAAAAAAACGAACTAACCGATACATTGAAATTACGACGCCCGGTTATTGCGCGTAATTACGCCGAACAAATCGCCGAGATGTATAAAGAATAAGACAGTGTCATGAATTGGTTGATTATGAGAATCACTTATCTTATTATCAATAATATACGAAATGCCATCAACCCATTTGAGACGCTATCAGGACGCTATCAGGACGCTATCAGGACGCTATCAAGACGCTATCAGGACGCTATCAGGACGCTATCAGGACGCTATAAAGAATAAAAGGTTGCCGTTTTTCCTGACAACCTTTTACTTCATATTTCTGCGTTTGACAAGATTGAGTCTCAGATTATCTTCTCAAGGGGATTTATGCTCTTAGCCAGATCGGCGTCGGTCAATTCGTAGTTCGACAGATCGCCTGCAAGATACTTGTCATAAGAGGCCATATCGATCAGTCCGTGTCCGGACAGGTTAAACAAAATCGTTTTTTGTTTTCCTTCTATTTTAGCCCGCTCCGCCTCGCGGACAACTGCAGCTATTGCATGCGATGATTCGGGAGCAGGTATTATACTTTCTGTCCGGGCAAAAAGAACGGCAGCTTTAAAAGCGTCGAGTTGTTCTACATCGGTCGCCTCCATCACGCCGTCTTTATGCAGCTGACTGACAATAGTACCTGCGCCATGATAACGAAGCCCTCCGGCATGAATGTGAGGAGGCGCAAAAGTATGACCAAGCGTATACATCGGTAACAAAGGCGTATAACCTGCCTCATCCCCAAAATCATATTGAAAGACCCCATGCGTAAGCTTAGGACAAGACGCCGGTTCCGCGGCAACAACGCGTATCTCTTTTCCTTCCGTAAATTTATGACGCAAAAAGGGGAATGCGATTCCCGAAAAATTTGAACCGCCTCCGAAGCACGCGACAATAACATCCGGATATTCTCCGGCTATCTCCATTTGCTTTTCGGCTTCAAGTCCTATCACCGTCTGATGCAATGCCACATGGTTCAAAACGCTCCCCAATACATATTTACAATTAGGCGTTTGCATGGCAAGCTCCACAGCCTCTGAGATAGCAGTGCCCAGACTTCCCATATATTGGGGATTTTCCGTTATTATCTTACGTCCCGCTTTCGTACTCATACTCGGCGAAGCGATCACCTGCGCCCCGAATGTCTGCATCATGGAACGGCGATAAGGCTTTTGTTCATAGCTTATTTTCACCATATAAACGGCAAGTTCCAGTCCAAAAGCTTTTGCCGCATACGACATAGCCGCGCCCCACTGCCCTGCTCCCGTTTCAGTAGTAATATTTGAAACCCCTTCCTTCTTGCAATAATAAGCCTGTGCAATAGCAGAGTTCAATTTATGTGAACCTACGGGACTTATGCTTTCGTTCTTAAAATAAATATGCGCCGGCGTATCAAGCGCCTTTTCCAATCCGTATGCGCGCACCAACGGCGTAGGACGCCACATTCCGTACAGTTCGCGCACTTCCTCCGGAATCTCTATCCATTGATCCGTTTGGTTAAGTTCCTGTACGGCAAGTTCCTTTGCAAAAAGAGGATACAGATCCTCCGAAGTAAGCGGCTGTTTGGTTGCCGGATTAAGTGGCGGCAGCGGTTTATTTTTCATATCCGCAACAATATTATACCACGCTGATGGAATGTCTTTCTCTTCCAGTAAAATCTTTTTTGTCGTCATAATTATACTATTTATTATAAATTTCTTTCAATTTGTCACAAATATACGGCAAAATAAAAACAACACAAAAAAATATCCGTTTTTATTACCGATTAACACAAAAAAAGGCTTGCAGATTTTTAAAAAATGATTACCTTTGCCGCGTCATTACCGAAAGCCCGGATGGCGGAATCGGTAGACGCGCTGGTCTCAAACACCAGTGTCAGCAATGACATGCCGGTTCGATCCCGGCTCCGGGTACGATTCAAATAAAAGCCTAATTGATTTTAAGTCAGTTAGGCTTTTTGATTGGGAAAATTTTCCCCACATTTTCCCCACCGGCGCTAAGAATTGCTATGTAGTTCGTCTTGATTACTCATACCCGTATTATATTCCATTTCTTCTGTGTTGGTAAAATACCTTGCGAGATAGAGAGTTTGTAACTTGTCATTGGATTCAATTTCTTGAATAATGATTTTGTATCCTCTTGCGGATTAATTGCTTCAAGCATCGCGCCTAATAAGGCAATAGTTTGAGGAGTGTATTTGAGAGCTAATTTTTTGATTTTGACAATTTGCTGTCCGTCAAGTTCTTTTAATAAATACAGCAGTCTTTGGCAAGCCTTGTCGTTTGAGCAACAAAACTTCGAATAATGGATTCACGGCTTTTCAGACGTACACCGTTGGCGGCAATCAATTCCGTTTGCTTGGCTTTGTCAAGGACGTAATTGATTACTCCCTTGAATCCTTTCCCTTTAACTATTTTTGCTATCATCTTCCATTGTGTTTATTACGTTATCAATTTTGTCCGCCAAATAGAAGTATTCGCTTCGGGCATTGGTATAGTGAAATAAATTTGATTATCAATAATTTACAATACGTTTAATTCGTCGAATCAAAAAACGAATGAAACGAATTCAGCAGGATAGAAATATTTTGATTTCGTCGAGGTTATTCCTGTTTTCCGGGAAGTCTTTTATCATTTTCCCCTTTCCGGCAACGAAAGTTTTTAGGTATTTTTCCGCATCCTGAATGCCCCGTTCCGAAATAATATGAATGTGTCTTCCGTATTGCAAATGCAGGGCATTTCTGAAGGCCGTTATTTCGCAGGGTATTATATAAAATAATTCCTCCAAAGCGACTTTCAGTTTGGCAATATCCTGTTTTGAATTTTTGTCCGTCAGGTATTTTCCGATGCGGTCAATAATGTCTTCCGGTTTATTGACAGGCGTTCCAAGCATCATGTTCGACAAGGTTTTACCACTCTTTTTACGCCCGGCTTTTTTCTTCTCCGTGTCCATAGCCCAATCTATCGTTCTGTCGCTATCGACCATCTCCATTAGTGTCCGATGATCTTCCCAATCGGCTTTAGTTCTTAATCCCAGAGAAATAGACTTGAATATGAGTATCCTGATTGTAGATACAATAGCAAATTTTTGAAGATAGCCTGTATCCGGATTTTTCCGTAACTCTTCCCCAATTTCAACCATCCGCTCAAAGCTCTGCCCGAAATAGAGCCATGACAACATTGCCGGAATGAATGTGTCTTTATTGGCATTTTCCAATTCATTCAATAATGCTTGTGCTAACTTGTTGTTTGCAAATAAATTTTCAATATCGGATATTTCGTCAAACATTCCCTGGTTGGCTTTCTTCAAGAGTAGTTTTTTATATTGAGGGACAAACGTAATAGCCTTGGAAATAATCTTTTGATAACCGACAGCATCTCGACTATTCATCTCTGCCTCGAACAGGTCGTATTCGTCCGGGTGAGTATTCATCCAGCCTTTTAGTCGTTGCTTGAAGTTGTCAAAGTCTTGTTGTGCCATAGATTATATTGAGATTTTATAAAGCAGATATTAGTTTTCTCGCAAAATTCTCGCAATAGAACCATTATTCATCTTTATTTAATTCTCTTTCAATTTCTTCGATAGATGGTAGGGATGATTTAAAATTTTCCGGAATCAATTTAGACAAAGTATATTCCGAAATACCTATTGGCTGACTGCTACTTTCCAATGAGTATTGAGCATCAACGTTATCCTTTGTTTTGCAGATAAGTAAGCCTATGGTAGGATTGTCCACGTCTTTCTTCAATTGATGATTAACAGCTGTTACATAATAACCAAGTTTTCCGGTATGTTCAGGCTCAAAGTCCTTCGTTTTCAATTCTATAACTATATAACAACGCAACTCCAAGTGATAGAAAAGTAAATCAATATTTCGCTCTTTGCTTCCCACCTTTATCGGATATTGCCTGCCAACGTATGCAAAGCCCTGCCCAAGTTCCAATAAGAATTTTGTAATATTTTCAACCAAAGCATCTTCCAATTCTTTTTCCTTGTAATTTTCCGTCAATACTAGGAAATCAAAATTATAAGGGTCTTTTAGCGTTTCTTTTGCTAAATCACTCTGAACATCGGGTAATAAATGGTCAAAATTATTGATAGCTTTGCCTTGACTTGTATATAAATCTGCTTCAATGAAATTCATTAATACTGCCCGGCTCCAACCGTTCTTAATAGTCTTTTGAACGTAGAATAAAGCTTCGTGTACGGATTTGCATTTGCTCATGATTTCTCCGTGATGTCGCCATGGGATGTTAAAGATTGGATGGCTTTGTAATTTGGCGCCAACTTGGCGCCGAATTGCAAGTTCTTTATTATCAGAATTTTCTATTTCACCAATAGCTTGTTGGTTTATTTCAGCACCAACTTGGCGCCAAATTGTATTCTCTTGGTTATAAAATACATAAAATTGCTTCATAGACCTTAGATTTCTTTCTGAAAACCCATGCATGTCTGGAAACTCCGACCGTAAATCAGCGCTAAGTTGTTTGATAACCCCGCTTCCCCACACAGATTCTGCCTGTTTAGCAACAATATCTGCTCCTATACTCCAATACAATTCTATCATTTCGTTATTTACCCGGACAGCTGCTTTAATCTGACTTTGCCGGATGCGTAATTTTAAATCTTTCAGCCACGCTTTGTAATCGTTATTTTTCATTAAATCCATGCTCATATTTTTCACTTTTAGACCGCAAAGATAATCACTATCTGCCATTTTGTCTAATCCAACATGCTAACCAACTCTTTTTTCATATCCTCATCAATTTCCCTGTATCGGTTAAAAGCCTTGCTTCCGTCCTTATGTCCGCTCAATGCGCCAACTAAATTCGGGTCTTTTACTTTTTTATAGATGTTCCCAATAAATGTCCGTCGCGCCATGTGGCTGCTTGCGACTTCATACAGAGGCTTTTTTACTTCTTCATTGGTCAGCGGGTCAAGTATTGTAACAATTCTATCTATTTCAGCTAATTGAAATGCTTTTTTTATAGCATCGTTATATTTTTGTTCCGAAATGAACGAAAGTAATTTTTTCCCTTCGCAATCCTTGTATTTTTCCAATATCGCTTTTGCCTTGTCATTTAACGGAACACGAACAGTTACAGGATTGCCTTCTTTGGTTTTTCGGGGAATATATTCGATTGCGCCATTAACAACATTAGATTTAGTCATTCGGTATAAATCTCCGACACGACAACCGATAAGGCTTTGAAAAACAAAAATATCGCGTTGGATTTCCAATTGCGGATTTGCCGACAAGTCTTTTTCAAATAATCTGTCCCGTTCCTGAAGTGTGATATAAATCGGCGTTCCGTAGGTACATTCGTCAATTCGGAATTGGTCGAATGGTCGGTTCGTGGTCTTTTTCTTTTCATAGCGCCACAGGAAAAAAGTACGAATGCGGCAAAAACAGTCGATTAGCGTGTTCTTCCCGCGTGGTTGCGGAGTTCGCTTCTCCGGTATCTGTTCGTAGATAGCCGGATATTTCTCATAATACAGATACTCATTCTCAAAAAAATCCCACATATCGTGCAATGTATCTGCGGTAACAATATCAATATCCAAAGTAAATGATTTTTGCCCGCGCTTGGTTGCCCTGACAAACAATTCGTAGCGCATCATCGCACGACAGATAACACGAAAGTTTTTCTTCCGAACCTCCGACAATTTGTGTTTGAGCAGGAAATCGTTTAATAATTGTTGAAAGGTCGGCTTTACTTCAACGGCTTCCGGCACAAAGTATTTCTTGGGGTTGTAATATTTATCCACAATCGTTTTTAACCAATCCTTGGTTATATTTTCTTTTTCAATAAGCCGGTACTCTTTTTCGATATAGGACTTCAAATTGCGAACTCCATTATCAATTTCATCGCGTAGTTCGTCGGGGCAAACGACTTTACTCTTAACCTGTTCATCCTTGTCATCCCATAAGTTGGGATTGATAGAAAGCTCCGTTGGTGTAACGGAGTCGAAACTCCTGCCATCTCTCAAACGCACGTAAATTGTTGCCTTGGAATCAACATCGTACCGTTTAGCTTCTTTCTTGACTATAAATGTTACCTTCATAAAACTATGCTTTAAAATACTGTTGCAAAGGCAGAAAATTTTCCCCACATTTTCCCCACACATGCTAAAAATATTTCAATATGATTAAATTCAACTAAAAGAAATATCTCATTTATATATTTAATATACAGTTATTTACAATGCAAATTATAGGTATAATAATTAGTTACATTTAGATGTATTTTTACTATTTCACCCCCGGCTCCGGGTACGGAAAACTCCTGATAAATCAATGATTATCAGGAGTTTTTGTTTTGGAAAAGTGCACTAAAAGTGTACTGATTGGCGAAAACAAGAACAAAGTGTACTTTACTGTTTTATGGGCTATTTCACTTCGACCGGCCATATTGTTGCTTAACAGCTGACAGACTATGTGTTTAAATGAAGCACGGTCATCTTCCCTGTGATGATAAAAAGGATTTGAAATGTTGATAACTTTTTCGTTGCATTTATGTAGTGGTATCCGATAAATTTGTATCTTTGCCAAAAATAGTCAAGAAAAATTT
>JAIROL010000041.1 GCA_031257565.1 Tannerella sp.
CAGGATAACAGATTCGTCAATACTGGCCAACTGTGCCATCATGATAAGGAAGTATATCGAAAAGACAAACAGGTTCAACATATCCAGCTGGACTGTGCGCGAGCTGAAAGACTTCCTGATGTCGGATTCGGAAGATATTTCATTCTCCGAATACGCCGAAGGCTACATAAGGCAAATGCGCAATGACGGGCGGAAAAAACCCGCAGGCAGTTACAGCGTCGCATTAAGATCACTTGAAAAACACCACGGCAGGCCCCTCAATTTCACAGACCTCACATCGAAATCGTTACGCGAATGGATCGCAACGTTATCAGGGACAAAGTGGACAAAACAGCTATATCCGGTAATAATAAAGAAACTTTTCAATGAAGGGCGCCATAGCTCCCGTCTGCTTTTTTTATATTTACCGTTGTCATAATTCTAAATTTTTTATGTTTACTGTTTTCATGTTTGAAAAAATTGATACCTTTGCATTATTAAATTTAAGATAAGAAGTTATGAATACTGCTGTAATTATTAAGCCAGGTAAAAAAGAATCGAACAGCGATACAGAAACAAATATTGATGCTATGCGTGAGTATGCCAAAAGAAAAGGTATTCCTGTCGAAGAGGTAAACGGAAAAGACCCAGCATACTTAGAATTTCTGAAGAAATTAGAAGAGTTTGAAGATGAATATCTTGTTAAACTCATTGAAGAGGGCTTGAAAACAAAGCGAGTAAGCCGGGATAGAATTTTTGCCATATTAAACAGATGAATAGCGATTTTGCCGAATCTTTTGAACGCGACCTTAAAAAGATAAGGGATGCTAAAATCATTGCCGCTGTTCAGTCCGCCATCTTGTCTGTCGAAGCGGCAAAAACGCTTCATGACATTCCACAACTGAAGAAACTGAAAACCTCGAAAAAAGGCGCTTTTTTCAGGATAAAAGTGGGCAGTTATCGCATTGGTATATCCCTCGAAAATCAAACTGCTGTATTTATCGCTTGTGGACATCGAAAAGATGTATATAAATATTTTCCTTAATATTGTTGCCATAATATTTTGTTTTTAATCTGTTGTTTTTGTATACCACACGGTACAAACCATAGTATTTGCAATCATTGAATCAATTTGTGTAGCACTATAAACGCCTAAATTCCCATTGTCCAAAACTCCCATTGTTAATGCACTTATACGAAAATATGTTGCCTCCTTAAATCTATTTGAACTGTTTGCTTGTACAATCAAAGTATTATCAATGACATTAGCGATATTAGGAATAGCTACACCTAAAGCTACTTTGCCCGAAGCAAAATTTGCAGTATTAGAGATATTAAAATTCTTCTTATAAATAGGTTTGCCGTCTATCCATGTCTCCGATGTTTGCACTTCATCAAGCGAATAGCTGCCGTTCTTTTCGACCACCACAGGAAGCTCTTTTATGATGAATTTGGGCGGAATGTAGTAACAAAATACATCTAAAGCTCCTCATCCGTCAATTCAATCTCCTTACTGAACAAAGTTTACTATTTTCGCTTCCTCCGGATGTCTGAATTATTCTCCTCCCCTACCGTATTTTTCGGCAACGGACAGTAACGACTTGCGCTCTTCGTCCGAAATATCCGCCGGATTAAAGCCCTCAAACAAATCTTTCCCGCCCTTGCCCGTCAATTCATTATTCATTCGGTTCTTCCAGCGTTCCGCATCGCGGTTGGTCAGGGCAAAGATAACAGCCGCCGTCACGGGCTGGTAATGCTTATCCGTAACCGTACGCTCCTTTACCCTTACGATCGGATCCCCGTTTTCATCCTGTTTCCCCGTTCCAACCGTCACTAACTTCTGCTCCTTCACCGTGTAGCCCTGTATCAACTTAACGAGCGATTTATGAGCCTCGCTCACAATAAATCCGTCAAATTCGCATTGAGCTTTTTTTATACACTCGGAAAATTCGGATTTTGTCCGCTTCCATTCATAAAACGTATCAACGGATATGCCCGCCTGCCTGCATATCTCCGCTATCGTGTAACTGTCTGTACGGATTAGTTCACAGATGCGCCCGACTATATTTTTGTTGTATTTCATAATTTTATAGCAAATTCTTCCCCTTCAAACACATCCTCGTAGTTGTGTTTCCCGTTCCACGTATCCGTGATGTTAAATTCAGTACTGTAATCGTACACTTTAGGTTTATCAAATACCACGTACCGGAACTTTTTTTTCCCGGACTTTTTTAAGAGTTCCAACTCGTTCGCCGTTCCTTTCTATACACCATCGTGAATAACTAAAAACTCATCGGCGCTATTGATTATACGTAACGCTCTTTCATGAAAAGCGCCGCGTCCCTTGTGCGGATTCAGGAAATGCACCTCCAGACGGTAGACCGAATCCCGCGCGACGCGCTGCGCTACTTCCGAGACGCCGCGCGGCTCCTAGCATGTAACGATTGTTCCGGTATGTTCGTTCTCTTTCAAATAATCAAAGATGGCAAGGCGGACGTTTTCATCAAAGAGCGAACGCGAACCGAATATCCCTAATTTTTTCTTTTCCATATATCAACAAATCCTCCTTTATCGAATTAAAATACAAACAGCATTTTTTTGCAAAATTACTTGCCGCCGCCATGTGCACCCGCAGGAAAAGCCCAAAAAAACGCGACAACAGACTTCATTGTCACATTTTTTTTCTCTCTAAAGACCAGGATGTCGGTATTTGACCATTTCGAGGATGTCCTCGAAATGGTTCAATTAGGTTCCGGCGCTGAACGACAGGTAGATAGCGTTAAATTATCGCGCTATGCCTGTTATCTTATTGAGGAATCTTGAAATTACAATTTGCGACCTCAAGTTTGGGCGATACACAAAAACGGATCGACAATAAACCCCGCCGGCGAATCGGATTTGTTTCAGAGGAAGAAACTTAAAAATAAGGAGGAAAACATAAAAGCCCGTTCCCTGTGAGGGGAGCGGGCAAACATGCGCTACATTTTGTTGATAAAATAATTGCCGAACTACAAAGCAAATGATATTGATTGCAATTCATTGGCATATCGGCTTAATCCCTGTTTAATACGTTGCAGTGTATTAGAGGTTGGTTTTTTAATCCCTGAAACATATTGCCTCATTAAACTTTCATTTATACCCGATATTCTTGCCAGACTGCTTTGGTTTATAATTCCGTTATACGCTTCCAGTAAAGCGGGAATATCATGGTATACATATTCAAACCCATATTCTTCACTCATCCACGGTTGCCGTTCTTCATTGTACAAGCCTTCGATATGAAATTGAATCCCCTCAGGCAATTCTTTTTTTAATTTTTCAACGGAGTTCCGTGCAATAACATAACCGTCTATTTCCGGCAAGTGTGCCGATACGCCTTTTCCGGCCTTACATACAATTACTCTTAATGTTTTCATATTTATTTGCTTTTAACAAACTTTGCAGATTAATCTGCAAAGTTCTTGAATTTTAACCCTGATTGCGCTTCTATACTTTTCAAGTTGTTCGGATATACATCTTGTGAAAGTTTTCCATCTACGGTAACTGTTCGTCTGATTACAGGATGTTTAAATTGCCTATGGCTTGTGCCGTTTTGCCTGTCCAGATACCAGCCTTGCGATTTCAGTATGGAAATGATTTCTTTCACTTTGGATACTCTTTTCATGTGTACATTGTTTATTTTTTAACGCTAAGGTAACATAGAACTCACAGCATGTTCATAACTCTTTGGCGCAAGCCGTTTTACATGTTCGTTTCATGTGTACATTGTTTATTTTTTAACATTTCGGTAACATGGAACTCACAGCATGTTCATAACTCTTTGGCGCAAGCCGTTTTACATGTTCGTTTCATGTACGTAATTATTTTATCAACAATACAAAAGTAACGAATTTCGTTACAATATCCAAATTTATCGGCAATTATTTTCCATCGGGATTGTGTTTCTAACATTTAAGCGAAATCGATAAAAAACATAAAAGCCCCGAATAAAGGGGCTTTTACGCTTGCAGCAGAACGGCATATAACTATTTAAGAATTTTTCTAAGATTCATTCTGTCTTCAGGAAATAAAAGTCGCGCACTTTCTATCTTTTTCATCAGGCGTAAATCGGATGAAATATTCCCGTTACATTCTTCCTGAATAAATTCCCGCATCGCTTTAACTACGGAAACAAGATATAGATTATCAGGATATTGCATGTCTTGAAATACTGCGTTATTCATAATGCGCCTCCTTTCATGATTTGGTGAACAAATGCGCGTCCTTTTTCCGTCCATACGGTTATGGTGTTCGTGCCTGTCGTGCCGTCGGAGTGGGTGTAGTGGTGCGTTCGTGTTTTTGTGTAGCCTTTGTCCTGATACTTTGCGTAAAGTATCCATTGTCCGGACTGTTTGAACATTACACCCTCATCGTGCAGGCGCTTTTCGAGCGCGACCGCCGACATGCCGATTTCCTTTGCTACCTGCGTCATGGTATAGGTGGAGATGGATTGCAGTACTTTGTCGGTGTATTCCGCTTTGGGTGCGAGTTGCCGGTTTTCCTTTTCAAGTAAATCCTTTTTCAGCACATCAGTGGCGTCTTTCTTGCTGCCATACACCAGCGGCCAAACTAATTCCAAATTTACCGGAAATTCCTTCCCGGATTGTTTCAACTTAAAACCTTTTTGAATTAGGTTTTAAGTTCATTTTCCGTGCTTGACTTTGTGAGCGTGCCGGATTGACCGGCGATTACTAATTCTTCCATCTTTTGACATTTAAAAGTTATTTATTTGGCAACTTTATCAAAATGAAAGCGGTTGCACTTTACGCTGTCAAAAGATGGTATCCACTCCGAAGAGCAAAAAATCTTACGTAAAGGCAACCGCCATATTTTATGGGCATAAAAAAAGCCCAAATGTTTTTGAGCAATTAATTGCTGCTCTGCGAAGTAGATTACTACCATCTTTTGACACTGAAAAGATACGCCAATTTTTTGAACTGCCAAAATATTTTGAGATTTTTTTATTGAGAAAAATAAATTTACAAAATTGATAATTAATTATTATCTTTGCATCGGCAAAATAAGAAAACAATGCAGATATTCGGCAAAAAAGAAATAGAGCAATTCATTATCGGGCACGCTATTACCAAAAGTGCGCTTGAAAATTGGATGGACGTGGTTGAAGTTTCCGAATGGAAAAACCATAACGACGTAAAGCAAACATTCCCTTCTGCCGATTACGTAGGAAATGCGAAGTATGTTTTTAATATAAAAGGGAATGGATTCCGCATTGTGGCAGTCGTTGTGTTTGTTGCCGGCACAGTAACAATACGATTTATCGGCACACATGAAGAATATAATAGAATTGATTGTAAAACAATTTAATACAGTGATTATGGACTGGAAGAATATAAAAAAAATAGAAACAGAGGAACAATACGAAGCTGTTCGTAGCCGCGTGAATGAGTTGATTGCAGAAGCGAGCGAAAAAGGTCTGCTTGAATCGGATTATGATAATGAATATACCCGTGAAATAGGGCGGTTATCTTATATGGGCGCTATGTATGAAAACGATTATATGCAGTTCAAACACATTAAAGTCCGCAGGAAGTCGCCTTTGATAAGAAGCATTGAAGATGAAATGTATAGCCGCAATATCAAGCAAAAGGAACTGGCCGACATGCTTGGTATCAACGAACCGGCGTTATCCCAAATAATGCGGCAAAAAAGGCCTATATCCATGCGTACGGCAAAGAAACTTCATAAAAAGCTGAATATTGATCCTAAGTTGATATTAGAATATGCATAAGTTTCGATAAGACTGTCTCATACCTTTCTTTCAAATACCCTTGTTTCGCCGAACTTACTTTTCCGGGGTCTACCTCTGCCTCTCTTTTCCATCACGATCCTAACCTCAGAACTCCAATACTGTCCGCAAACTAGAAAGCAACAGAATCATAAAAAAGTTTAAGATTCGTATAAGGAAAACGGGTATTGGTTTGATTAAGGATCTCACATAATTTTTTAACGGCAAGATTAGCCCTTGGAGTAGAAAGCGAATGTAATCTGACCGTCAAAGTCTGTTTTTGATAATCAGGAATAAAGTCGGCGCCGGAAGTAAAAATTTCTTTCAATAACTGCCGTCCGTCTTTGTTAGCGTTGGCGTAAAATTCAGGTAATAAATTAAATAAAGCCGATTCAGCCCGATACGAGAGCATAAGAATCGGATTTTTAAGCTTTTTACTTTCCTGTTTAAGTTGATTATATTGTTTTTTATGGTTACATTTTTTATTTTTTAACACTAAGGAAACATAGAACTCACAGCATGTTCATAAATCTTTAGCGTAAGCCTTTTTTTTAACGCTTCGCTAAAAGACCGTTGGTTGCATGTTCGTTTCAGGGGGTAATTTATCGAGCGTAATTCCGGAAGGCACAGATTTTCTTTCCTGCATGAATTTATTCATGTCATCCGCAAAATCATTGATTTGTTCGATTATAGCCTGCTCATTATCAATTGTTTTTTTGAGTTTATCCATAGATTCGGCATTTTCAGGGTCAATTTTCCGGTAGAGTTGAGCTTCGAGCCTTGCCTTTTTTTCCCTTGCTTTCTTTATCTTATAAGATAATTGCACATAAGCAGGATTAGGAATGTTAAAATCAGCCTTATTTTTAATTTCCTGTGTTCCATATTCAATCATTTTGTCAAAATCGAAATTGGCAATCATGTATTTAAAGAAGTTCTCCTGTGACCATCGGGCGAACATTCTTGCGGCTATTTTGGGTAAACTCAAATCAGGATGAGTGGTGATAATCGAAGTTTGATGCCCGCTTCCGGAGAGTTTCCTTACTTCCCTGAACCACCCGCCCCGAATAAGGCTTCCCGTCTCGCAAAGTTTCATCGTGACATCAACAGTATTTACCTTAACAACAGTATCTTCAAACAGGTATTCATCCCATTTATCTTTAACATTTTTGCGACAGGAAATGACCGCTATACGCTCCTCGTCCCATAACCTGTCTCCGCGCGGGAATCAATTGTACTGCGTTCGCTACGGGTCTGAAGGGACGCAGATAAAACTTCTTCCTCATCAGCGGGGAATGGCGGAACTTCCGTTTCTACTTTTTTTTATCAGGCCATTCTTTATTCCATAACGGATACTACCCTCCGACAGATTTTCTTCTTTGGCTATCGAATTTACACTCTGACCTTTATCTATCTTCTTCTGTATACGTGATAATAGTTGACACATAAACTCGTTTTTTTGCAAATATATATCTTTTTTTCTTTGCGAACAATGCCCTGTTTAGTGTTTTTTATAGGGGTAGTATTGGAGTTCTGAAATTACAAAATATCTGTAATATTCTGATTATAAGTAGCCAACAAACAGCTTCCCGAGCTGAGGGTCGCGAGTTCGAGCCTCGTTTGCCGCTCTCTCAAGTTTTAGCGCTAAATATTAGCAAAATAAGAGACTTAACGACACGTTGAGCCTCTTGTTTTTTTATATGAAATGCAAAAAAAACGAAAAACCGTAAAAGACTTTGACAAAATTTTGCTCCCGCTTTGTTTTTATTTGCTATAAGCGAAAAAACGGCGCGGGAGCATATTGTAAATGGTAATAGACTGGTAATCAGCGTATACAAAAACACGATTTACACGTAACGATAACGGCCTTTTCCTGTTTATCCTTAAGAGAGAGGCGACTTATAGTAATGGACGCGGCAGTACGAAGACAAGGATTACAGCGTAACGATGGCGACTTTCTCTAATTTGCCTGTGAATGTAAAGGGCGATTGATAAGCGGCAGATACGGGGGTTCCAAAGTTACGTCCCGCCTGAATGACGATCCAGGGCAATGGATTCAGGATCGGAAGTTGCGCTCCGAGTTCTTTGGTTGCTACCTTTTCGCCGTTAACGGAGAGCGTCACGGTTTTGTTTTTCAACAATTCGGATCCCGTCGAGGCGACTTCGACTTTGAAAGTGACTTTCCCTGACGGAATGGCTTTTTCCGACTGCACCGTGGTCTGTCGGCCGGCAGTATTATAGACAAACGTCAATTTTTTATTTTTCACATAGAAACTGACGCCTGCCGAAGCATTCCCAAGCGACAGTAAAACGCCTTCGGCGCCTGTCCGGGGGATATCTGTTTCGGCGGTGATTGCATACGAGGCATTGACAAACCGGAATCCCAATACTTCGGCATACGAACGGCCTCCGAGATGAAGCGTCAACTGTTTCCGTCCGTCAAAAATAAACTGGGTTGCGTTCGTCCACTCGTCTTTCAACGGGAATACATTGTATTTCCATGCTTCGGATTCGAACAGTTCGGCCAGTTCCTGCACCTTTTCCGGATAACGGTCGGCCAGATCGTTCGTTTCATTGAAATCCTCGCGCACGTGGTAAAGATGATATTCCGCCCCGTCGGGTTCTCCTCTCAACCGGTATCCATACCGGTTGTTGGGGAACGACGCTTTCCAGCCGTCCTTATAAATGGCATACGCCCCTGTCATTTCGTGGTATTGCACGTTATGACGTTCCGGCAAGCGCTTGTTTTCAGGCGCAATGCTGTACGCCAGACCGACGCCTTCGATGGGTTCCTGCGGATAGCCGTTGATGACGGCAGGCGCGCGGACGCCGGCAAGCTCGAGCGTTGTCGGGAGAATATCCGTGATATAGGAATATTGATGACGAATACCTCCCTGGTCTTTGATTTTCTTGGGATAGAAAAGAATCAGCGGGTTATGCGTCCCGCCCTCGTAATCGGGATAGCCTTTGTAGAACCGGAAAGGCGTATTCGTCGCGGCGGCCCATCCCTCCGGATAATGAGCGAAAGAATATTCCGAACCCAGCAAGTCCAATTGCTTCACTTCGTCGGCCACGATCTGCTCGGCGGAAGCGTTCGGATCGTGCGACAGGAAACGCCCCAGTTCCCGTCCGGAGCCTTCCGCCCCGTTGTCGCCGACGGAGAGCACAACGAGGGTATTGTCTAATTGTCCGATCTGTTCGATAAAACGAATGATCCGGCCTACCTCGTAATCCGTCTGGGCGGCAAATCCGGCATAAACCTCCATTTGACGCGCAAACAGCTTCTTTTCGTCGGCCGACAACTCGTCCCACGGTTTTACGCCGGGGTTCCGCGGCGGCAGTTTCGTATTGTCCGGAACGACGCCCAACTCAATCTGATTCTGCAACACAATCTCGCGGTACCGGTCCCATCCGTCGTCAAACCGGCCCTTGTACCTGTCCACCCATTCCTTCGACGCCTGATGCGGGCAATGCGTAGCTCCCGGAGCAAAATAAAGGAAAAACGGCTTGTCGGGCGCGGCGGTCTTCTGGTCGGCGATATAGCGAATGGCCTCGTTGGCGAAAAGTTCCGTGGCGATGCGTCCCTGCGGATCGTCTGGCTCGCGCTGGGTGTCGCGGTAAAGCGTCGGATGCCATGAGTCGTCCATTCCCGAGTTGGGGATATAGCCGAAATAATGATCGAATCCCCGTCCGGTCGGCCAGCGGTTGAACGGCCCGGCCTGCGACGCGTCCGCCGGATGTGTCAGGTGATATTTTCCGACGGCAAAGGTGTTATAACCGTTTTCGCGGAGAATCTCGGCGATGGTCGCCTTTTCGAACGGCAGGTAGCCGTCGTAGCCCGGCGTATTGTAAGACCATTCCGAAAAGAACCCGAAATGTACCGAGTGAGGATTCCTCCCCGTCAGCAAAGCCGCGCGCGTCGGGGCGCTGAACGCGGTACTGTGGAAATTGGTATAGCGAAGTCCCTGATTGGCCAAGCGATCGAAGTTAGGCGTTTCGATCAATCCGCCAAAGGCGGAGACGGCTCCGTAACCAATATCGTCTATCAGTATCCAGATGATGTTGGGCGCGTCGGCAGGCGCCTTGGGATTACGTTGCGGAAAAGATTCCTGCGTCTCGGCCGGCGTCTTCCCTATTTTCCCGTCAAACGCGGGCGTCGGGCTGTACTGCGCCGAAAGCGTCCCCGTTCCCGCCCCGCTAAATAATAGCGCCGACGACAGCAAACTGATGTTTTTATGATTCATTCGTTTCATAACTGTTTGGATTAAATAAAATTATTTTGCTTCAATAAAACCGTCAATCCGGGTCGCCTTACTTTTAACGCCCCGCTTTTCGGCCTCCGCTATGGCGCCGGCGCGCATCTCGGACAGTTCCCGCAGATGATGGTTGCCAAACGCTACCAGCGCGGGCGGGATTTCCCCAAATTCCGCCTTGTATCGATCCAGCGCGGCAACCAGCTCTTGCGCTTTTTGCGTTTCTTTCCGGTACAGATTGACCTTTTCCCCGATGTCGTCTTTGAGGTTAAACAACAAAGTGTCATGTTCGGCGGTAGCGGCGCGCCAGAAATTCCCGTTGATCTGTTTTTCGGGCAAGGTGATTTTCCAGTCTCCAACGCGCAATCCGGTCACTTCGCTATTATTACGGAAATAAGCATATTGATCGCTTGGCCGTCTGCCGTTGTTCAGGAGTAAATCCGTCAAATCGTAACCGTCCGGGCGGATGCTGTCGGGTACGCCGACGCCCGATAAATGCGCGATAGTAGGGAACCAGTCCAAGGTAGAGGCGACGTCGTTTCTGACAGCCGGCGCGATCCGGCCTTTCCAATAGGCAATCGCCGGAACGCGAACGCCGCCTTCATAGCTTGTGCCCTTGCCCTCCCTGAGCGGAATGGCTTCGCCGCCGTGCGGACCTTCCTGCAACCACGGCCCGTTGTCGCTGCTGAAGATAATCAAGGTGTTCTCCAATACGCCCTTTTCTTCAAGCGCCTTGACTACCTCCCCTACGCTCCAGTCGATTTCGAGTACGGCGTCGCCATAGACCCCATGACCCGATTTGCCTTCAAACGCTTTGGAACAAAACACGGGCACATGCACCATATTATGCGCCAAGTAAAGGAAAAACGGCCGGTCGGCGCTTTGCTTGGCAATGAACTTGACGGCTTCTTCCGTATAACGCTTTGTGATTTGCGTCTGGTCGATCCGGTATTCCTCCACCTCGTTCCCGCGAAGAAACACTTGTCCCGGCATGTCATTGCTGTACGGGATTCCGAAATACTCGTCAAAACCGTTCCGGAGAGGGAGATAACGATCCCTGTGCCCCAGATGCCATTTCCCGACGACCGCCGTCGCATATCCCGCCGGTTTCAACAGTTCGGGAAGAAGCGTTTCCTGTTGCGGTATTCCCGAATAACTTTCCGGGAAAAACACTTGTTGGATACCCATGCGCGCCGGGTAGCGTCCGGTGAGCAGGGCGGCGCGCGAAGGGCTGGAGACGGGCGAGGCCGAGTACAAGTCGGTAAACCGTATGCCTTCGTTAGCCAGTTTGTCAATGTTCGGCGTCTGCCACTTCTGCTGTCCGTAACTGCTGATGTCGGCATATCCCATATCATCGTTGTAGATGATCACAACATTGGGACGCCCTTCGCCGGCGGCCTCCTCCCCGCCGGACGTAGCCTGTGAAGAACAGCCCGTCACGGCGCAGGGAAGCCCGATAAAAATTAATTTTTTGACACATTTCATAACGTTCCTGTTTTATATTTAATAATCAATAGCCATCATTCTGTTTCAGGTTCGGGTTGGCATTTATTTCTGTTTGAGGAAGCGGGAAAAGTACATGATGAGACTTTGCCGCCGATTTACCCCGCGCTTGCGCGCCGGAGACAAACGTGCCTTGACGGATTTTATCGCTCCGGCTCTTTTGCTCGAAATAAAATTCCCATGCGCGTTCTTTGAAAATATGGTCGCGCAACGTTTCTTTTGTATAACCGGCCAGCTCCAGCGGAGCAACGCCGGCGCGTTCGCGGATGCGGTTGATTAGCGAAACAGATTCCTCATTCGGCCCGTTCAGCTCGTTCAAGGCCTCGGCTCTGCTCAACAGTATGTCTGCATAACGTAAGACGGGTATATCATTGCCGTAGGAAGCGCCTAAAGCGTCTTTGTCAAATTCGTATTTGCCGGCATACGAGCGGTCGTTGCCCAAGAGCCGGATAAATTCGCCGTTTGTATTGGTATAGGAAGTGACGATCAACTCTTTCCTCGTATCCGCCGGATCGAACGAATTTACAAAATCGTCAAACAGATATACGCGGGAAGCATATATCGTCTGGTTGGGAAGATGCGGGTAATCAGTCGGGAAAGTATTGGCATTAAAAGGAACTCCTGCCTGCGGGTTTGCCTGTATCGTCCAAATCAATTCGCTATTGCCTTCGTTTTCGATGCGGAACAACCGGGTATAGTCCGGGAACAGGGCATATTCGTTGAGCGCAATAAGCTGTCCGGCTGCCTCGGCCGCTTTCTGCCACTGCTTCGTATTCAGATACAGTTTGGTCAAGATTCCCAGCGCAGCGCCTTTGGTGGCCTTGCCGTAGACGTCCTGTTTGACCGGCAATGCGGCGGCGGCGTCCAGCAGGTCTTGCTCGATAAAGCCGACGGTTTCGTCTGTGGAGGCGCGCTCTAAGTAATAATCATCGTCCGGCGATCGATAGAGCGGCAATGCGCCGAACAAGTCGAAGAGGTAGTCATAGGCAAATCCCCGCAGGAATTTAGCCTCGGCAACCAACCGGGCTTCCCCGCTTTCGTCCGGGATGCCGGATAGCACAATATTGACGTCGCGGACGACGGCATACAACTTGTTCCATGAACTGCTGAAATAGCTGTGGCTACTGACCCATGTAAAATTGCATAAGGGCGTGAAATCGCTCTCGATCGCGCCGTATTCGTTCCATGTCTCTCCGGAGGTCATTCCAGGGCCATAGAAATAGAAGTAGTCTCTCATTTGCGCATTCCCGTAGGCGGAAGTCAGGATCGTTTGCCGGGCTTCGGTGGTATTCAGGTAAGTGGCCGTCGTCAACTCGGAATAAACCGTTTCGTCTAACAGGCCGTTGCACGATGCAAGCAGCAAGGCCGGCACGAGGCCGGAAAGATATATTTTATATGATTTCATAGGGATGTGGGTAAATTAATGGTTCATTATTAAAAGGATAAATTCAATCCGACCGACCAGGTGCGCGCCGGCGGATAGGTGTTCAAGTCCACGCGGGCGCTGCTGTTTCCAAAGGTGTTGGCTTCGGGGTCGTAGCCGATATAGTCGGAGAGGGTGAAAATATTCTGGCCGCTAATATAAACGCTTGCAGCGCTTATGTGTTTTTTGTTTACCGGAAGATTATAAGCTAATTGCGCATACTTTAACCGCAGGTAAGAAGCGTTCTGCAAGGCAAGCGTATTTACTTTCCCGCCGCCGTAGGAAGTCGGTTCGGTACCCGACGGCCATTTCCCGTCCGGGTTATTTTCCGTCCATCGGTCGGACACGGTTGCCGTCAGCATGTTCCGCCGGTAATTACTCGGATACATGCTTTCCATGATGTTGCCGTTGAACGTTTCGCCGCCCTGCTGTCCCTGCAACAGGAAACTGAAGCTGAAACGTTTGTATTCGAACGAGTTTTGCCATCCGTATGTAAAATCGGGATAGGGGTCGCCGATAATTTGCTGGTCGGAGGCGTTGATTTGTCCGTCTTTATTCAGGTCGTCGTAGATGGGGAATCCCGGCTTGGAATTGGGTTGCGACGAGGCGGCCACGTCCTCTTTCGTCCGGAAGATGCCGGTCACCTTGTATCCGTAATAGGCAAAGGCCGGCTTGCCTTCGGCGATGATCGCCGTATTGCCGATATTGGAGGCATTTCCCGTAAGGATTTCCTTTACATCGCCCAAATCCGTCACCTTGTTCCGGACGGTCGACAGGTTTACGGAAAAATTCCACCGGAAATGACGCTTATCCACGAGCGCTGCCGTCAGGTATAACTCAACGCCCCGGTTTTGCAGCGATCCGATATTCGACAAAATAGAGGTATATCCCGTCGCCCTCGGCAGAGGCAAATCAATCAGCATGTCATGCGTGTTTTTCAGGAAATAATCAAACGCGACATTCAAGCGCCCCTTAAAAATCGTGACGTCGACGCCCACATCCGTTTGCGTGGTAGATTCCCATTTCAGGTCGGGGTTCGCTATGCGGGAGGGAGACGTGCCCACCGAGATGGAGCTTCCCGAAACAAAAGTAGCGCCCCTGGTATACGTGCTGAGCGAGCGGTAATTGCCGATGTCCTGATTGCCCGTAATGCCCCAGCTTGCCCG
>JAIROL010000118.1 GCA_031257565.1 Tannerella sp.
CGGATTTAACCTGCACTACAACGCTTCTAACAAACGAATTTAACAGTTCGCCCTGACAATTCGCCTGATTTTAACTGAACTTTAACTTTCGTTAGTATCTATTTTACCAAGATGGGTTAAGTATGACGGGAGGAAGTATCGCCGGATGCGAAACAAGCGTCGGTCGCGGGACGGTGTATGTTTCCGGAACCAGTAGCAACGTAAACCTCGCGCGCGTTAAAATAAACGATAACACCGCCAGGTACGGGGGAGCGATCTATGTGAATACAGGAGGAAGGATCACGCTGGATTCCGATACGATCTTCAAAAACACAACGACCGCCGAATCCTACACCAACCCCGTTACGGGAACGATCCATCTCGCAGGAACCGCTACCGGCAGATTATCGCTGCGCGATCGGTGCAGCATCGAAGATGGGATTTTTTATATCAATTCGACCAGAGATTCCATCTATGTGGACGAAGCGCTGCTATCTTCGTCCGTCGGGGCTTTCCGGCTACTCGGAAATTCTTCCGTAAGCCCTCCCGTCACTAATCCGGGAACCGTCGTCGTATCGCCTAACGGAACGACCATAACCGATGCGTCGCAGTTTCTTTCCAAGTTTACCCTCATGAACCAGGATATAGGACGAGGACTCGACAAGGGAGGGACGGAGAACAAACACATCATGATCGTAAACCAGTTCTTTATCGACGGCACGGTAGCAGATGGCGGGAACGGATCCAATCCGCTGAGGGCGTTCAACAAAATTACGCAACTCACTCCGGCCATCTTCCAGCCCTATACGACCGTATGGGTGTCGGGACCTGTCGCCATCACCGGAAACAATACGATGCCCGTCATCACGAATAACAATGTCAACCTGAGGCGTTATACGGGGTTTGCCGTGGCTGCGCAGCTTTTCCCCGCATACGACAGCGTCATGTTCACGATCAATCAGGGAGCTTCACTCACTATCCAGGGCGGAAATTCCGCGGCAAACAATTTCACCATCTCGGGAGAAGGCGGAAGCGGATATTACGACGCCTCCATCTTCAAAAATAACGGAACGCTCACATTAGGCGGATATACGACCCTGTATTTCAACCCGACGGCAGGACGCGGGGCCGCCATCTACCAGAACGGAACGCTCAATATGTCGGGAACAGTACAGTTTGACCTCTATAGTACAAATACGGTCTACCTGCCCGAAAACAAAGTGATCAATATCACAGGGCCGCTGAATACGACTACGCCCATCGGTCTTACGGTCGAGACTTCGCCCGTCAATACGCATCTGCCCGGAAGGGTCGTCGTTACGGGGACTGCGACCAATATCCCCGTCGGGACGGAAAGTATCTTCTATAACGAGATACCTGCGGCGCCACTGCCCATCGGAAGAACCGAAAGCGGCGCGACAGCCAATCTCATGTTCTATCTCGCAGACCGGAATGTAACGGGGGTACCGATCTATACGACACTGCAGGGCGCTATCGACGCGGCCATTTCGGCAAACGATGACGAGGTTCGGCTATACGGCAATACGGACGAAACGATCTTCGTCGATAAGACTTTCAAGTATAATTCAAAGGGACATTCCATACTGAACTCATTCACGCTCGACAGCACAGCCAACGTACAACTCCTCGACGACTTTATCGCCGATACCCTGTTCATCAGGGCTACCACTTTCTCCAACAAGGCGCAGATAGACCTCGACGGATACGATGCGAACATCGCAAAGGCGGCCTATTTCTACCTCATGCTGCCGCAAGGCGCCGCTATCGGCGAATGGTATCCCGTCAACCTCCCTTTCAACGCCGATATTGCCGATATCAGGAACGCCGACGACACGGCGGCGCTCATCCTCTATATGCAGGACTATGCAATCGCTGAATACCACGGACAGAAAAGGGCCACTTTCGGGATCGGCAACCAACCGTCCAATCCCGATAACGACTGGCAGTATTTCACAGACAATACCCTGCATAACGGAACAGGCTATATGGTCACAACAGCAGGGGCGACCAGAACCTTCAGGTTCAAAGCGGCGGACCTCAACCTGTTCGCTACCACAACAACGCCTATAACATTTTTTGCGGGACCGGCAGAGAGCGCGCACCATGGTATCAATTATATTCCGCAGACAAGACCGGCGAACAGCATCATCTCATGGGACGTCCCCACCGGAGCCATCATACAGGTTTCCGAAAGCCTCAGTTCGGACCGCATCGGAGCGGCGTCATACGTCGCCAAAAGCGTCACTCCGTCACTGATTGTGGCGCCCTATACCAATTATTTCTACCAGACGACAGCCAACAGTACCATTAATTATACAAGATATTCCGCGCCGGCAACCGTAAAGTCAGGGAAGATACCTGCGGCAGAATATCCGGCGGAAGCCACATCTTCCGGTGCGCCCGCCTATTACGAACTCAGGTTCTATGCGGAAGATCCCGAACGCCATGACGCATTGTTTGTCGCAGCTAGCGAATATGCGTCCAAAGACCGTTACGAGATCGGAAGGGACGTCGTCAAGATGGGGACAACCGGACATGCAGCGCAGATATGGAGCAAAGATTTTGATATCGCGTTGTGCGCAAACGAGGCGCGACTGGAAGACGGAATGGCCGATATTCCAATGATGATTCATACGCCCGTCAAGGGAATGGATTACCGTCTGAAACTGCACAATGTGGTCAATTACAGGGAACAGTTGTGGCTATGCCGAAACGGGAAGCTCGTGCAGAACCTCTCCGAGTATCCGGAGTATACCATCAAAGGCACGGGCGATACGACCGGAGAGTTTTCACTCAGGCTGCTCACAAACACGACGGCCAACGACAAAGTCGCAACAGGAGAGGTTTTCGTCTATACCGAAAACAAAACCATTGTGATTGCAGGACTCCAACCCGAAGACAAATATCTCGTCTTTGACATGGCCGGACGATTGTTCCACAGCGGAAAAGCTACCGGCGACCGGACCCGAATCCATGCAGGAAGCGGTATCTACGTCATTCAACTAAGCAACAAAAAATACAAGGCGATCGTAAAATAACGTTATAATAGCTCTAATTAATATACAAAGGCAGGAAACAGGCAAAATAGTTTCCTGCCCGTTTGTTTTTATCTGAAAATTGTTTATTTTTGTTCCTGTCATGGACTATAATCGTTATTATGAAAAATTCTATCTTATATTTTCTATTTCCGGTTTTTTTTGCAGGATGCGTTTTTCCTTTCTATCTCCATTCTTCCGAGAATAACGGCGTCATCTCCAATCTTAAATTCAGGCATATTTCAACGTCAGACGGCCTTCCCAGCAATGAAGTTCAAAAAGTTTTTCAGGACAGGGAAGGTTTTATCTGGTTTGCGACACGTTACGGATTCTGTAAATATGACGGATATAAGATTACGACTTTTAAATCGGATCTGAATTCTCCCTCTGTACTTACGAACAATAATATCATCTGCCTGACTGATGACGCAAGCCGAAACCTGTGGCTGGGAACGCTTGAAGGCCTTCACGTATATAACAAAGAAACCGGAGAAATCAGAAAGTGTAATTATCCGGGGATCGATAATAATCCGGTATTATGCTTACTGGTTACAAAAGACAACGCCTTGTGGCTGGGAAACAGGCTCGGTTTGTTCCGTTACGACCGGGAGGCAGATAAAATGACGCTATATTCGGGAGCTATCAACCATACATTACCTGAAACTCCGATAACCTACCTTTATGAAGATTCGGACGGAGACCTGTGGATCGGCACCAGAACGGAAGGATTCTATCGCTATGACCTCCAAAACAATTTGTTTTATTCCTATTCTACTATGCGTCCGAGAAACGCCCATATTATTTTTGAAGATTCATCCAAACAAATATGGATCATCGGATGGGACGAAGGACTGTTTTTACTGAACAACCCGAAAGATATGTCGCGTGTTTCATGGACAAATTACAGATATAATCCGAATGACGACCACAGCTTACAGGATAACATGGCTTATGACCTGTATGAAGATATAAATATGCAAACGCTATGGATCGGAACGCGTAGCGGAATAAGTATCATGAACCTGGACAAGCCGGGCGAGTTTATTAATTATAAAACAATCAAATTTCCTTACCACATTCCTTTTGATGAAGCAAATTCCATCATAAGGGACAGATCCGGAAAAATGTGGATCGGCACTATCGGAAACGGAGTATACACGACCGACACTCAAAAACAAAACTTCAATTTATACCGGTTTAAACAAAAGGACGAATCCATTACAACAACTTCCATACGTTCCATTTTTGTCGACGACGACAACCGTATCTGGTTTGGACTCGGAACCTACGGCGTCGCCAGATATGACAGGAATACAAACCAATATACCTATTACTCCAACATCCCCGAATTTTCGGAAATAAGATCGATGCCTACCGTATATGCCATTATGAAACGGAAGCAAACCAATGAACTCTGGATCGGGAGCTACGACGGAGGACTCTTTGTATACAAAAAAGGAGAAAAGGTCAGGCATTATGATAATCAAAATGCGGATTTTATAATACATCACTGCGTCACTGCGCTTTTTGAAGACTCTAAAGGTAATTGCTGGGTCGGAACACGTGAAGGTATTGGGGTAAAACGCGCAAACGGAACAGGATATCTTTTTAATAACATAGAAATAGAAGGAGAAAATCTCTCCTCGTCCTACATTCGTAAAATCACGGAAGGCGAAAACAATAAAATATGGATAGCAACCAATAATAATGGCGTCATAAGTATATCGGGAGACGTCTCGGACCCACGGAATATCGTCTGCGAACGATACTCGTATGATAAAAAAATAAACGTGAAAAATATCCAGACGCTTCTTTTTGATTCCAAAGGCCGCTTATGGGCAGGAACGGAAGGGTACGGATTGTTCTTGTATAACAAAGAGCGTAATATTTTCGAAAGTAAAAATATGGCTTATAACCTGCCCTGCGATATGATCGGAAGCATCGAAGAAGACGTCGATGGCTGTTTATGGTTAGGCGCCAATATCGGACTTATGCAACTGAAAATCAGTGAAGATGCGGAAAAGGCGTCATTACATATTTATACTACGGCAGACGGGCTACAGGACGACTCCTTTATACCCCGTTCGTCATTCACGAAAAACAAAGAGATGTTTTTCGGGGGATATAATGGCTTCAACAGCTTCTTCCCCGACAAAATAACGAAAAAAACGCCCGCCGAAACCCCTTTATATATTACCGATATAAAAATATTCAATAACTCGTTAAGCTCGCTCGACAAAAAAACAAGAGCCGGAATTTCCGAAAAAGAAGCTCCTTATACAGACAAAATCACTCTTTCTCATAAACAAAATAACCTCAGCATTGAATTTGCTTCCTTAACCTACAAAAATCCGGAGTTAAACAACTATGCGCACAAGCTCGAAAATTTTGACTCCGACTGGATCTATACAGACGCAAATCATCATTCTGCCTATTATAACAATCTCAAAAGCGGAAAATATATTTTCAAATTACGCGCAACGAACGAAAATGGCGCCTGGAACCAGCAGGTTCGCGAACTGCAAGTGATCATACTTCCGCCGCCATGGGCCACAGGATGGGCGTATTTATGTTACACATTGCTGGTAATCGCCGTTTCATACCTGATTTATCGCAATATTAAAAACAGAATCAAACTACAAAACAGACTCCAGCTACAAAAAATGGAACAATCCAAAACGGAAGAAATAAATCATGCGAAATTGCAGTTCTTTACCAATATTACGCACGAATTATTGACCCCGTTAACGATCATTTCCGCAACTGTAGACGAGTTGAAGATGCAGGCTCCTCAATATACCGGTCTGTATCCGGTCATTACGACCAACATCAAACGACTGATTCGGTTACTTCAGCAAATACTCGAATTTCGTAAAGCGGAAACCGGCAACCTCAAACTCCGCGTATCTTCCGGAGATATCGCCGCTTTTATCCGAAACGAAGCCGAAGCTTTTCTGCCCCTGATAAAGAAACGTAAACTACATTTCTCCGTAATCTGCGATCCGGAATCGATCACCGGATACTTTGATACCGACAAATTAGATAAAATATTGTACAATCTTTTATCAAACGCTGCAAAATACAGTAATGAAGGCGGATTTATACAGGTAAATCTATCCTATGCAGAAAACAAAGAATCCGTACTCGTCACGATAAAAGATAACGGTACAGGCATTTCCCCTGAAAAGCAAAAAACGCTGTTCAAGCGTTTTTATGAAGGCGATTATCGGAAACTCAATACCATCGGAACAGGTATCGGCCTCTCTCTGGTAAAGGATCTGGTAGAGTTGCACAATGGAAGCATCCGTTTGGAAAGCGAATTGGATAAAGGTTCCGTTTTTTCCGTGCGTTTACCAATAGAACGCTCCTGCTTTAAACAGGATGAAATTGATGACGAGGTCGTATACCTGAACAAAGCGACCGCCGATACCGGGCCGGAAATCCCATCGCCCGCCCAACCGACAAACGAAACAAAAAAACATTCCATCCTGATCTTAGAAGACAATGATGAATTGCTGAACCTGATGATTAACCTTTTAAATCGCGAATATCGCGTATTTACGGGCGAAAACGGGAAAGATGGCATGGTCGTTATAGAAAATGAAGACGTCGATCTGGTCGTCTCCGACATTATGATGCCGGAAATGAACGGAATTGAATTCTGTCAATGGCTAAAAGGTAAAATCGAATTCTGCCATATCCCCATTCTACTGCTTACGGCCAAAAACAAAGAGGAAGACAGGGCCGAAGCATACGAATCCGGAGCTGACGGTTTTATAAGTAAACCGTTTAATCTTGCCGTACTGCATGCCCGTATAAAGAATCTGATCAAAGCAAAAGAACGTATCGCGCGCGATTTTAAAAACCAGCTTGTCTTCGAAGTCAAAGATCTTAATTACACAAGCCTGGATGAAGAATTCATGCAGAAAGCTATTGATAGCGTAAATCGTCGCCTGGATGATCCCGATTTTGATCAAATGCAGTTTATGGAAGAGATGGGAACAAGTAAATCAACCCTGTACAGAAAATTAAAATCATTGACGGGTCTGAATACTTCGGCATTCATTCGTAATATACGTTTAAAAGCTGCCGTTGAAATTATAAGTAAAAAGAAACATATCCGTATTTCCGAACTTGCATATGCCGTAGGTTTTAATGACCCGAAATACTTCAGCTCCTGTTTCAAAAAACAATTTGGAATGTTACCTTCGGAATATATCGAACGCTATATGCCTGAACAACAGGATTCTTCCGTGAAAGAAGGTTAATTTCGACTTTCTTTCACGTATGAATCTTTCAAACTCATTTTTCGTTACCATCTCACGTCGAATTATAAATCAAAAATATCAATGGTATCGTCGCAGTTATAAATTCTGCCTTTTTTGAAACATAATTCTCCCTGCATTTACAATAATTGCGCTTTTTTTGCATAAATATTTTAGTGTTAACTCAAAATTTTTATGCATGAAAACTCATTATTTATTATTAGCAATGGCGTTGACCGGCGCTTTTTCAATTTTACCTGAAAAAGCGTCTGCATCTGAAACGAACGAATTCATTCAGGCTAATGCGGAAAATCAACAACAAAGAAAAAAAATCACAGGAGTAGCGACAGACCGGACCGGAGAGTTTGTCATTGGCGCAAACGTATCCGTGAAAGGAACCTCTATCGGAACAATAACCGATATCGAGGGAGCGTTCTCATTAGAAGTTCCTCCGGAAGGAACGCTTCAGATATCCTACATCGGCTATGTCGCACAGGAAATTCCAATCGGAAACCAATCGACATTTAACATTATCCTGGATGAAGACACGCAGGCCCTTGACGAAGTTGTGGTAGTGGGTTACGGTACGCAGAAACGCAGCGACATTACCGGCTCGGTAACTTCCGTACCGAAAGAACGCCTGAGCAATTTGCCTGTGGCTAACTTTGCGCAAGCCATCCAGGGCGTGGCGGCAGGCGTTAATGTGACTCAAAATTCGTCCATCCCGGGCGATGCGGCAAGCCTGCTTGTTCGCGGCAGAAGCTCGGTAAATTTGAGCAATTCGCCGCTTCTGGTTGTGGATGGCATCGCCCTGTCGGCCGACGCCTCCATCAACGACGTCAATCCCAACGACATCGAGTCCATTGAAATCCTGAAAGACCCTTCGGCCGTGGCCATTTACGGCGTGCAGGGGTCTAACGGCGTGATTCTTATTACCACCAAGCGCGGCGGAGATGCGCATCCGCGCGTCAGGTACGGAGGCTATGTCGGTTTTTCGGAAATTGCGCATATTCTTGAACCCGGATCTACCGATCAGTTGCTTGAACGTTATGCCGAATACGCGCGTATTCAGAACAAGCCGCTGAATCCCGATTATGGCGGCGTTCAGTATGTAAACGAAGCGGAAAACTTCAAGGCCGGACGTACCATCGACTGGATCGACGAAGTGACGCAGGCCGGGATTATACAGGACCATAACATCAGCGTAACAGGCGGTTCGCCGTATGCCAAATATTTCCTTTCGGGCGATTTCCTCGACCAGCAAGGCGTAATAGAAGGATATAACTACAAACGCTATTCGCTGCGTGCGAATATGGATATCAATCCTGTAAAATGGTTTACCCTTGGCGCAAGCGCTTCTATTGTTGCACATAACCGCGACGGCGGACGCGCCAATCTGCTCAACGCTTCGGCCATGAGTCCGTATGCCACGCTGTACGAAGACGACGGCGCTACCTATACGCATTATCCCATGTATTCCGAAACGCTGTGGGCAAATCCGTTGCTGCCGACAACCATCAATCCCGAACGCCGTTCGTTCGACGTCAGCGCCAACGGCTACGGCGAAATAAATTTCGGGGAAATACTATCTGTGCTGAAAGGCTTGAAATACCGGCTGAATGCCGGCTATACCTATATTCCTTCCCGCAACAACTATTACGAAGGAAAAACCGTTTATAATGAACAGGGTTACGGTTATATCGACAATCAGGAATCGCAATATTACTTAGTCGAAAATATCCTTACTTACACAAAGGATATTGCCCGGCATCATTTCGATTTCACCGGCCTGTATTCCGCTTCAAGCAAATACTGGCAACAGGCGAGAGCCTATTCGCGCACGTTTCCTAACGACAATGTCGGCTGGGGCAATCTGGAATCCGGCTCAACGCAGTCGGTGGATTCGCAAGCCGATATGCGCCGCCTGCAGTCGGGAATGGGACGACTGAACTACAACTACGACAGCCGCTACCTGTTTACCGCCACCGTTCGCCGCGACGCCTCGTCTGTCTTCGGCGAAGAATCGAAATGGGGTAATTTCCCGTCTTTTGCCGTCGGCTGGAACGTTACCCGCGAAGCATTTGCGCAACCGGTTACCTCTGTGTTAAACAATTTGAAACTGCGCGTATCGTGGGGGTATTCCGGTAATGCATCCATACCCGTCTACGATTCCATGTTCAAACTGACGTCAAGTACCCTGGCAATGAACGGCGGTACGACCATCTCAATGAAAGTGGGCACGCGAATGGGCAACTCGCAACTGCACTGGGAACGTACCGAAGGGCTTAACCTTGCCGCTGATTTCGGTTTATGGAATAACCGCCTGAACGGAACAATCGAATGGTACGACCGTACAACCGACGGCATTTTGCTTACCCAGAATTTAACTACTATTTCGGGCTATTCCGACGTCTGGAACAATATCGGGATTCTGAATAACAAGGGTGTTGAAATAACATTAAATTCCACAAATATCCATGAGAAAAATTTCAAATGGAACACCACGCTGGTGTTTGCGAAGAATGCAAGCAAATGGGTGGAAGTATATGGAGACGGCGTGGAAGATGAAGGCAACCGCTGGTTTATAGGTAAACCATACGGGGTGATTTACGACTATACGAAAGTGGGTATCTGGCAGGAGGACGAAATAGGCAAACCTAAGGAACAGGGCGGCAACATCGGATGGGACGACGCCGCGCTGGCCGGCGACCTCAAACTGGCCGACGTCAGCGGACCGGACGGAGCGCCCGACGGAAAGGTGGACAACGACGACCGTTCCATCCTCGGACAAACCCAGCCGAAATGGACGGGCGGATTGACCAATACGTTTACCTGCAAAAACCTCTCGTTGAGTATCTTTATCCAGACCGTACAGGGCGTTATGGCAAACAATGCCGTCATAGGAACCGCCTCCGACGAACTCGGACGCCGCAACGGACCGGCCGAAATCGGTTTCTGGACGCCGGAGAACCGCAGCAACGAATGGCGCTCGCTCGGCAACCACTCCAACAGTCACGGATACGGTTTCCCGACGAATGCAAGCTACACCCGCATAAAAGACGTCACGCTGAGTTACAACCTGCCCAAATTATGGATGGAAAAGGCAGGCCTCAGCGCCGTACAGGTCTATTTAAGCGGACGCAACCTTTACACCTTTACCGACTGGCTCGGCTGGGACCCCGAAGCGCGTTATATTACGCGCGGAAGCGACAACTGGGACATCAACTACCCCGTTACCCGCGACCTGGTTTTTGGTCTTAACGTAACGTTCTGAATTATTAATGTTTTAAATTCAATTACAATGAAATACAATAAAATAATAACAGTATTATTTGTCGCGCTGAGTTTCGTCACGCTGTCTTGCAGCGACGACTATCTGACGGAGAAACCTTACAGTTTCGATAATACGGGTCATACCGACGCTACCACCGTCGACGCCGAACTCGTCGGCCTGCATCGCATTTTTGCGGAACTGTGGGGATATAGCGGTCATCAGGGATTTCTTTCCTGCTGGCAAATCGGCGCCGACGTCTGCTCGGCAGGCGCTACACAGGGCGTTGAAAACCCGTTTTACCAGTATGCCGACCTGAACGCCGAAAATTACGGCGTCAAGTATTTGTGGCAAAAATGCTACGAATTTATCAACAACGCCAACTTGATTATTGACGCCGTAGGAGACGACAACAAGCCCGCCGCCGCCGAGGCGCGCTTTTTCCGCGCCTACGCTTATAACACGCTTGTAACGCTTTGGGGCGATGTGCCTCTGATCGACCGACCGGTTACAGTTCCTACATTCGATTTTACCCGTCAGAAGGTGGCCGAGGTGGATAAACTGATTGACGAAGACCTGCAGTACGGTATTGCCAATTTACCCGACGTGGGCGCGGCGGCAAAACCCTCGCGCATCAACAAGGATATGGCGCGACAGTTGGCGGCAGAAGCCTATTTGCGTATAGGAATGCGCGACAACAGCTATTTTGCCAAAGCCGAACAGGCCGCAACCGCGATTATTGACGGCGGTAAATACGCGCTGATAGAAAACCGCTACGGAAAATTCACCGGAGAAGGCGGAGACGCCTACCGCGATATGTTTCGTTTCGGCAATCAACGCCGCTCGCAGGGCAATACCGAAGGGATCTGGGTATTTGAAATGGAATATAACAACCAGGTCACGGGCGGTACGATCGATAATCCGCAGCACCGCCGCGTATGGCAACCGGCCCTGCACAAAAACGACGGTTACAATAACTGCGATTCGCTCGGCGGACGCGGAAACGGACGCCTGCGGTTGAGTAATTTTATGAAATACGCGGTTTGGAGCGGACTGGATGGCGATATCCGCAACAGCAACTACAACATCCGCCGCATCGTGTACTACAACAAGCCCGATTTCGAACAAACAATAGGCGTCGACGCCAAAGGGTTCCGCGTGGCGTTGGATTCGCCCGACAAAGTTCGGGAGATAACGGTAAAAACAGGCGACCGCATCGTTTCATACGCAGCCGACAGTCTGGAAGTACTTTATCCGCACACTACCAAATGGGGCGGCTACGACCCGACGGACGACTTCGGTTATGCGATTGTAAAGGACTGGCCTGTTATGCGTCTCGGCGAAACGTATCTGCTCCGTGCCGAAGCGCGTTTGCGTCAGAATAAAAATGCCGACGCCGCCGCCGATATCAACAAACTGCGCGACCGCGCCTTCAAAGACGCCCGCGCCGCCGCCGGCAACCCCTCGCTCGGCAGCGTAAGCGCCTCGGACATGACCCTCGACTTTATCCTTGACGAACGCGCACGCGAGCTTATCGGCGAAGAAAACCGCCGTATGACGCTGACGCGTACAGGCAAACTGGCCGACCGTGTTCCGATGAACGGCGACGCTTCGCCTGCGGACAAGGTAATTACAGGTTTTGATGCAACCAAACACATATTGCTCCCCATTCCGCTTTCGGAAATACAACTGAACAAGGACGTCGAACTGGAACAGAACCCGGGTTATTAACCCCATAACGTTAAATGTACGCATGAAACGAACATGAACCAACGGTCTTTTAGCGAAGCGTTAAAAAAACGGCTTGCGCCAAAGAGTTATGAACATGCTGTGAGTTCCATGTTTCCTTAGTGTTAAAAATTTTTTAATGTACGCATGAAACGAAAGCAGAAAGGCCGATATGCAAAGCCTTCTGCTTTCTGTTTCCTAATCGCAAAAAACAGGCAACCCGCATGAAACCGCAAATGATCCATGTGTTTGGAATTAAATAAATAATAAACAGGCAACTAAGTAAAAGTTATGAAAAAGATATCTTTCTCTCTGATCGTATGTATCGTATGTATCGCATCTTTTGCATCCTGTACGCCAAAACAAAAGCAAAGCCGGGAACAAAAACCGGATATTTCATCTTATGAAGAAGTCGTTCATACAATCCATAAAGTAAATAATTACTGGCAGACGAATCATCCTGTTCATGAAAATTCTTTCTGGCACAGAGCCGCCTACCATACGGGAAATATGGAAGCTTATTTCCTGACCGGGAAACCTGAATATCTGGCTTTTTCAAAAGCCTGGGCAGAACATAACGAATGGAAAGGCGCCGGGTCAGATAACAAAGATGAATGGAAATATAGCTATGGAGAAACGGATAAATATGCGCTTTTCGGAGACTTCCAGACATGCTTCCAGGTTTATGCCGATTTATACAATCTTGAACCGACAGATTACAAAATAGCCCGCGCCCGCGAAGTAATGGAATATCAGATGAGTACCCCGAATAATGATTACTGGTGGTGGGCGGACGGTCTTTATATGGTCATGCCGGTCATGGTTAAATTACATAACGTCACAGGAAACAAACAGTATCTTGAAAAAATGTATGAATACCTGCAGTATGCCGACAGTATCATGTATGATTACGATGCAAACCTTTACTACCGCGATGCAAAATATATCTATCCGAAACATAAATCGGTCAACGGCAAAAAAGATTTCTGGGCACGCGGCGACGGATGGGTATTTGCAGGCTTAGCGAAAGTGGTCAAAGAATTTCCGGAAACAGATGCTAACCGCGATTTTTATATTCGCCGTTTCTGTGAAATGGCGGAAGCTATTGCGGCATGCCAGCAACCGGAAGGTTACTGGACAAGAAGCATGTTGGATGCAGAACACGCTCCCGGACCCGAAACAAGCGGAACGGCATTTTTCACTTATGGTTTCTTATGGGGCGTCAATAACGGCTTCCTCTCCAAAGAAAAATATGCGCCCGTAATCGAAAAAGCATGGAAATACCTGACAACCGTAGCCTTACAGGAAGACGGAAAAGTCGGATACGTCCAGCCTATCGGAGAGAAAGCAATAGCAGGACAAGTCGTCGATGCAAATTCACAGGCCGATTTCGGCGTAGGAGCCTTTCTGCTTGCCGCTTGTGAAATGGCCCGGTTTCTTATATGAAGTAAACGACCGGAAATATCATTAAAAGTTCCTTGATTGGCTTTCCGCTTTAAAATTTTACGATATCCCGGTACAAGCCTAAAAGCCAATCTCATAATATTTTGATAACCAGCAATATCCCCGCAATTCATTTCCGTCTCGAAATGGTCATATTCGTCAGGGTGGCTGTTTTTCCAGTCTTTTAGACGTTGTTTGACGTTGTCGAAGTCTTGTTGGGACATGGGTTACTCACTGACATTCAATATTTATTCTTCATCTTTATTAAGCTCCCTTTCTATTTCTTCAATGGACGGTAGCGAGGATTTAAAACTCAAGTTTCCCAGCTGTTATTATCAGTATCTGCGCGAGGTCTACTATTTTTAGTTGTCTGATTTACAATCTATTAGCTATGCAGTGTCAATTCTCGTCAATTTAGTTGTATATAATTGATTTACAGCTATTAATGTGGCAAGAAGTTTTTCTGTAGCCTTTTCATCAGCCATCATATTGCGGAGTGTATTATTTTCATTACTTTTGTTTGATAAAATAGACGGCAAAACACGTAATGACAGATAAAATGTCTAATAGAAAGCTTCTTTCGCTATCAGATGACGGGGAATTTAAGAAACTCTTTGAAGATTTTTATATTCCTCTATGTGTATTTGCCCATAAATATGTGGATGATATAGAGCTTTCTGCAGATATTGTTCAGGATTGTTTCATGTCGAGTAGGCCAGCGCATTTCAGCGCCAGCCTCTCACAGAACCGTGCGTGAAAGTCTCCCCTCACACGGCTCTTCTTATTCAACCCTTATGAGATATCGGCGGGGTTATACCCAA
>JAIROL010000193.1 GCA_031257565.1 Tannerella sp.
ATGGTCTATAATTGTATCAGGAATGTGGAAAGCGCTTTCCGTTGCATAAAATCAGACTTGAACCTCCGTCCGATATACCATAAAACGGATGAGGCGACAGAGGCTCACCTTCATTTGGGGCTCTTGGCGTATTGGGTTGTGAATACGATCCGTCATAAACTCAAATCATCCGGATTTAATTCTTCCTGGAAAGAAGTCAATCGGATTATGCACACCCGGAAATGTGTGACCACTACGGTGGTCGATGTCAAGGAGCAAGTGATTGCCATCCGCCGATGTACCGAGCCCACGCCTAAAGTCAAAATAATTTATGATGCTCTCCGCTACAGGTACGCACCCTTCATCCGAAAAAAATCCGTAGCGCCCAAGACGGATATATCATTGGCAGGTCGGTATAACCCCGCCGATATCTCATAAGGGTTGAATAAGAAGAGCCGTGTGAGGGGAGACTTTCACGCACGGTTCTGTGAGAGGCCGGCGCTGAAATGCGCCGGCCTACTCGACAGTTGTTTTTGGATTCTGTCAAGTACACGTTGAGCGGCGCTTAGCCTCTTTTTGAGCATACCTTCTTAGGCCATTTCGGCATGAGATTCATCAAATTCCTGTTTGGTAGCGACAAGGACATTTAGCTATTAATTAAACCTGTTGGTATTATACCACTTAGTTGAATGCAGCAGTTTTGTTCCAATTGCTTGATGATGTCTCGTTCTTTTTGACGATGCAAAAAAAAATGTATTTTCCGTAAAAAAAGAATCTCTTCAATGGAGATTTCTACTCTAATTTTGCGGTGTTCAATTTCGGGACAGAGAATGACGACGATACCAATGCATTAATATTTATAATAACAAACTATGAAACCAGCAAAAAAGGAACTACGAATGAAAAACAAATCTTATCCAAAGAAACTCCTGCCATTGACAGGAATCGTACTATTGTTTATTCATGGCAATATAATGAATCTCACGGCATTGCCTGCCAGCCTTGTTGATAGTCGCGACCCGGAATTGATCTTGCCGGTTCAGCAAACAAATAAAGTCAAAGGAAAAGTTGTTGATACGAATGGGGAAGCGCTTCCGGGAGCTACCGTTCAAATTGTCGGAAGCACCAGGGGTGTTATAACCGACGAGAATGGTTCTTTTGAAATAGACAATGTCGCAACAGGAACTAAATTATCCTTCAACTTTATCGGCATGGAGACGAAAATGCTCGAATATCAGGGGAAAAGCGATTTTATTGTGATTCTGGAAGATAAAGCCAGCTTACTCGATGAAGTAACTGTCGTCGCTTTCGGAACACAGAAAAAGAGTAGTGTGATTGCTTCCGTAAGTACGATAAAACCTTCCGAACTGAAAGTTCCATCGAGCAACCTGACCACCGCTATTGCGGGTCGGTTTGCCGGCGTTATTTCCTACCAGCGTAGCGGCGAACCCGGTGCGGACAATGCCGATTTCTTTATACGCGGAGTAACAACTTTCGGTTATAAAAAAGACCCGTTGATATTGATTGACGGGATAGAAAGTACGGCAAACGACTTGGCGCGGATACAGACGGATGATCTGGAAAGTTTTTCGATAATGAAAGACGCTACGGCGACCGCGATGTATGGCAGTCGCGCAGCAAATGGGGTAATCCTCATCAAAACGAAAGAAGGTCAGGAGGGAGTTGCAAAAATCAATGTCCGCATAGAAAATTCCATCTCAATGCCCACAAGCAATGTGGAACTGGCAGACCCAATCACCTACATGCAACTGCATAACGAAGCGGTATTGACACGCAACCCGCTTGGCCTGCTGCCTTATTCACAGCAAAAAATCGACAATACAGTCAGCGGGGAAAATCCATATATGTATCCGGTAACCGACTGGCGCAATGAAGCGTTCAAAGATTACGCCATGAACCAGCGAGCAAATCTGAATGTGAGCGGAGGCGGAAAAGTGGCAAATTACTTTATCGCAGGATCGGTCAATCGAAACACCGGATTGCTGAAAGTGGACAAACGGAACAATTTCAACAGCAATATCAACCTGAATACGTATGCTTTGCGACTAAACGTAAACGTTAACCTGACGAGCAGCACAATCGTAAATGCCAGGATAAGCGGTACTTTCGACGATTACACCGGTCCCATGCAAAGCGGAACCCAGGTTTATCGCGATGTCATGCGATCCAATCCCGTATTATTCCCGCCATACTATCCCGCAGATGCCGACCACCAATGGGTGCAGCATATTATGTTCGGAAACTATGACGACGGATCAGGAGTAGGAGTAGCGTATATGAATCCTTATGCCGAAATGGTACGCGGTTACAAGCAATACTCCCGATCGGTAATGAATGCCCAGTTTGAAGTAAAACAAGACCTCTCCGGTTTCCTGAAAGGACTTTCTTTGCGTACAATGGCAAATACCAGCAGAAGCGCTTACTTTGAAGTACAACGCGCCTATAATCCTTTCTGGTATCAGGCAACCAGTTACGATATGATCAACAAAACTTATAAACTGGTGAATCTTAACGAAACGGTAGGAACGGAATATTTGTCGTATGTGCCGGGCAGTAAAACTGTGAGTTCCAATTTCTATTCCGAAACGGCGCTGGACTACAATTCAATTTTTAACGAAAAACATGCTGTAGGCGCACTGCTGTTATTTATGACGCAAAACAAATTATCGGGAAACACAACCAATCTACAGGAATCTTTACCTTATCGAAATGTCGGTTTTGCCGGCCGCGCCACTTACGCATACGACGACAGATACTATACGGAACTGAGTTTCGGATACAATGCTTCCGAGCGGTTTCACGAATCGCACCGATGGGGATTTTTTCCTTCTGTCGGCCTGGCATGGACTGTTTCCAACGAACAGTTCTGGGAATCCTTCAAAAATACCGTAAACGATCTGAAATTGAAAGTCACGTACGGACTGACCGGTAACGACGACATCGGCGCCGCCGATTCCCGCTTCCTGTTCCTCTCCGAAGTAAGCATGAATTCTTCTAATAGAGCCGCCACTTTCGGAAGGGACGGAGGATACACGCGCAATGGCGTAGCCATTTCACGTTATTCCGATCCGAATATCACATGGGAAATTGCACAAAAAACAAATATCGGGCTGGAAATCGGCCTATTCGGCAATACGGTGATTCAAGCAGACGTGTATCAGGAGAAACGTAGTAATATTCTGCAACAGCGTGTTTCCACACCCGCAGAAATGGGACTTTCCGCACAACCGCAAGCAAACATTGGTAAAGCGGAAGGGAAAGGAATCGACCTGTCAATAGACTACAACCACATTATAAACAGCGATTTTTGGTTGCAGGGACGCGCTAACTTCACATATGCCGCCAGTAAATTTGTCGTTTACGAAGAATACGACTATCAGGATGCATGGTGGAAATCGCATATTGGTTATTCCATTAACCAACAGTGGGGATATCTTGCAGAACGACTTTTTGTGGACGACCGGGAAGCGGCAAATTCGCCGCGGCAAACTTTTTCCGATTACGGCGGGGGCGACATCAAATTCCGCGATATGAACGGAGACGGACAAATCACTACCCTTGACCAGGTTCCGATAGGATACCCGACAACGCCCGAAATCGTCTATGGATTCGGTTTGTCCACAGGATACAAACAGTTTGATTTTTCCCTTTTTTTCCAGGGACTGGCACGCGAATCGTTCTGGATCAATACGTCGGCAACCGCGCCTTTTGTGTCGTATACTTACAGTGGCGAATCGTTCAACGGAATAGCCCAAAACCAATTGCTGAAAGCATATGCCGACAGCCACTGGTCGGAGGATAACCAGGACCTCTACGCAACATGGCCCAGACTGAGCACAACGCAGGTCGGGAACACCAATAATTTCCAGCAAAGCACATGGTTCATGCGCAACGGCGCTTTCTTGCGACTCAAACAGATAGAATTAGGATATACGCTGCCGGAATTCATCTCTAAAAAAGCGTACATGAAAAGCCTGAGGATCTATTTGAGCACAACGAATCCGTTCATTTGGAGTAAATTCGACCTTTGGGATGTTGAAATGGGCGGCAACGGACTGAACTATCCTATCCAAAAGGTTTTTAACGCAGGACTATTAGTGACGTTTTAATAAGAAATATAAAATCATAATGCAATGAAAATAAAAAATCGAATATTATTAGTTGGGGTATCCGCCATCGCCGTTTTGTTCGGCGGATGCAATGAGTTTTTAGATGTTACTCCCGATAATGTAGCAACAATAGATTATGCTTTCCGTTTAAGGACAGCAGCCGAAAGTTTCCTCTTCACCTGTTATTCCTACATGCCAAGCCACTCGGCGCCCGGAGGAAATCCGGCATTATGCGGAGGCGATGAAGCCTGGCTGGTCCCGACAAGCTCAAACACGGGCGCTGCAATAGGCAGAGGCAACCAGCGCGTAGTAGAACCCTACATGAATGCCTGGCAGGGAAGCGCAGGTTGCAAAGACCTGTATCAGGGCATCCGGGACTGCAATGTATTCCTTGAAAATATCCACCTCGTGCCCGACATGACACAATCGGAAAAAGACAGATGGATCGCCGAAGTGAAATTCCTGAAAGCATACTATCACTTTTATCTGACGAGGATGTACGGACCCATTGTATTGATCCGGGAAAATCTGCCGATGGATGCCAGTCCGGACGAAATAAAAATCCCCCGTTCGCCGGTAGATGAATGTTTCGACTATATCGTCGCGCTGCTCGACGAAGCGTATCCCGATCTTCCCAACATGATCACAAACGAAGTGCAGGAATTCGGACGCATCACACAGGCAATCTGCCTCTCGTTGAAAGCAAAGACGCTGATCACCGCCGCAAGCGATTTATTCAACGGCAATCCGGATTATAAGGGTTTTGCAAACAGGGACGGCACACTCTTGTTCGATACGGAAATCGGGGAAAATGAAAAACTTTTAAAATGGCAGAAAGCGGCAGAAGCCTGCAAAACGGCCATCGACTTCTGTCATTCCATCGGTCATCAACTGTATTATTACAGACCGGCCTTTTCTGCTTACGTATTGACCGACTCCACCATGACCCAGATGAATATCCGGAATGCGGTTTGCGAAAAATGGAACTCGGAAATAATATGGGCGAATACGAACAGTGTCGCAGGCGGATTGCAGGCCAGTTGTATTCCGCGCGGATTAGATCCTACCCGGACAGATAATAGCGGACTAAACGGCAGCATGGCGCCGCCGCTGAAAATCGTAGAGTTATTCTACAGTGAAAACGGAGTGCCTCTTCAGGAAGATAATTCTTGGGACTACAACAGTCGCTTCCAAATCATGGAACCGGAAGAAATGGACGCCGTGTACCTGAAACAGGGTTATTTGACGGCTAAAATGAATTTCCGCAGGGAACCGCGTTTCTATGCCAATCTTGGTTTCGACGGAGGCATTTGGTATGGCCAGGGACATTATGACGACAAAGGCAGCGACCTGCTCTATGTATCCTGCAAAAAAGGACAGCCGGCTGCCGCCATTGTCGAGTCAGCCTATTCAACAACCGGATATTTTATAAAAAAATTAGTCCATTTCCAGAGCATTATCGGATCAGGCAATACGTTTGCAACTGAAAATTACCCATGGCCTGTCATACGGCTGGCAGACCTGTACCTGCTGTATGCAGAAGCCCTGAACGAAGCCGCCGATTCGGAAGCCAACAGGGCGGAAGCGCTCACATATATAGACATGATCAGGGAACGGGCCGGGTTACAATCGGTTCGCATCTCCTGGCTAAATCATTCAAACAACCCGAACAAACCGGCAAGCCGGACCGGATTACGTGAGATCATCCGTCAGGAACGCGCCATTGAGTTGATGTTTGAAGGACAGCGCTTCTGGGATGTAAGACGGTGGAAAACCGCAATCGAAGAACTGAACAAACCGGTCACCGGATGGTACCTGGACGATGGAACGGCGGAAGGTTATTACCGCGAACGCCTCGTTTATGAACAAACCTTTACCACACGGGATTACCTGTGGCCGATCAACGAAAATTGTATCCTCGCAAACAGTAACCTGGTACAGAATCCGGGATGGTAAACAAAATCGTGTTAAATTAAAAGATAGACAGATATGAAAAGATTATTCTTATTTTGTATGAAGACCTGCTGGACCTTATTTTTGATTCCGGCAAACTCCTGTAATGATATAGAAAAAAGTATACCTGCGAATGACAGGACGGTACCGTTGAAGGTAGAGAACATAGAAATACTTCCCGCGCCGGGCGGAGCAACCCTGAAATACCGGTTGCCTTCCGACAGCCATATTTTGTATGTAATGGCTCAATACAAGCTGGCCGACGGAATTACCCGCAATAAGAAATCTTCCCATTTCGGTAATTCCATTACGCTGGAGGGTTTCCCGGATACAAACCCATACGATGTAGATATTTACTCCGTTTCCAGCAGCGGCATAATGTCGGAGCCGGTAAGAAAAACGATTACCCCGCTTCTTCCGCCTTTCCGGATGGCCTATAATTCCCTGAGTGCGGAAGCGACTTTCGGCGGAGCAAAATTCAGCTTTGAAAACGAAAGCCGGGCAAACTTGAAGTTTATAGTCACAACTACCGATTCCACGGGCAAATACATCCAGGCATATACCCATTATACCCAATCGGCGGCGGGAACTTTTGCCGTCAGGGGATTTGACATGCAGCCGAGAAATTTTGGGGTTTTCACGCTCGACCGCTGGAACAATCAGTCGGACACCATGTTTACGGAAATAACGCCCTTGTTTGAGGAAGAACTTGATAAGACACGGTTTGTCAACGCCAAGCTGCCGTCAGACGTCTATGAGCCGCACATGAGTAGCAGTTATTCGCTCGAAACCGCATGGAACGGCGTCTGGGGAACTGCCGCCTCTTTCCATTCCAAGCCTAATACCGGTATGCCGCAGTGGTTTACGATTGATCTGAGAGCAAAAGCGCGACTGAGCAGGATGAAATTCTACCACCGCACAAGTACAGGTACCGACGGACAATACAATGCCGGCGACCCGCAAATTTTCGAAATATACGGAAGTAATACGCCCGCCGACGCCTGGGACGACAACTGGACGCTGCTGGGACATTTCGAATCCGTCAAACCCTCCGGCGCTGCCGGCTTCACCGACGAAGACGTACAGTATGCCTGCCATAACGGCGAAGATTTCGATTTTACCAACAATGAACCATTCAGGTATTTAAGATTCAAAACGCTCAAAACATGGGGAGGAGTTACTTATATTTATATTGCCGAACTCTCTTTCTGGGGCGAAATTTTAGAAACATATACATATTAATGCATCCACTATAAAACTGAAAACATGATATACTTTAAAAATTACATAACAGCATGTATCCTTGCCGGCAGTTTATTTGCATGTTCAAGCATGGATCATACATACAGGGATTTCTGGAAAGACGGGGAATTGATTTACCCCGCTCCGGTCGATTCGGTAAAAGTTTTCCCCGGAAAGAACCGTATCGGGTTCGAATGGCAAATCCTGGCCGATCCCAACATCGTATCGGCCAAAATGTACTGGAACAACAAAAACGATTCCATGATATTCCCGATAGAAACAAACGGACAGGACTATGTCGCCGGAGTGATGCTCGAAAATCTGAAAGAAGCGACATATGCCTTTACCATCTATACTTATGACGTCGACGGCAATCGATCCATTCCACGCGAAGCGACCGGGAAAGCCTACGGGAAAACGTATGAAAATTCACTGTTGCCAAGGATTGTAAAAGATGCGTATTATGAGAACAACTTCTTGACTGTTGTCTGGGGTGATCCGGTAGACACAACCTCCTACGGGTCAGAGCTGACGTACGCGACGACAGAAAACGATCTACACACAATACAGATAGCTGCCGATGCCGATACGGTCAGAATAAACAATTACAATAACGAATCCGGAACTATTGAATACCGGACTGCTTTCGTCCCGACGCCGATGGCATTAGATACTTTTTACACCATCCCGCGTGAAGTAAAAGTGAAAGGCCCCATCATGGAATTACCAAGGACGGGATGGACCGTCGCCGCATCCAGCTGGGACACGCGATATCCGACAAATAACGCGAATCCGCGAACGCCGGAAATGGTTCTTGACGGCATAACAACTACCAGATGGGTAAACGAAATCAGTCCCATACAAACGGATTATCCCCACTGGATTGCGATAGACATGAAAACGTCCGCCGACCTTTACGGCATCGTCATGCATGGCGGAGATGTCAACGAAACGCCGAGCCTGATAGTAATCCGGACAAGTGAGGACGGAACGGAATGGACATCCAGGGGAAGCTATTCCGTCAAGAGAATGAATGGATACCAGTATTTTGAATTTTCCGAGTCACAATATGCCCGGCATATCAAAGTCGAATGTATAACGCCATCGCAGGCAGGCAACAAAAATGTGTCTATCTATGAAATCGGCGCATATACAAGAAAGTAGGTGATCGAGTTATTTCAGGAACTGTTTTCGATATTCTGCAGGCGTCAGACCGGTGTTACGCTTGAATATTTTATTGAAAAAACTTGGCGTGTTGAATCCGCACTCAATGCAGATCTGCATAATATCGAGATGGTTGCTCGTAAGCAACTTGCAGGCATAGCCGACGCGCAGTTCCTGAATATAGCGCACCGGCGATTTGCCTATTTTCTCCTTGAAATAGCGGCAGAAAGCCGACGTATTCATGGATGCGATCCTTGCAATGTCATTCAATTTGATATTTTCTGCATACTTCCTATTAATATACACAAGGACCTTTTCCATCCGGCCGTCTATATAAGGAGAATTATGCAGATCGAAATGGGGCGTGCCGAGTATACGCTGTTGCCTGAAATGCGCCATTTTATCCAATAAAAGCAGCAACTGTACGATGAGTTCAACGCCTTTGAACATAGGAAACTCCTTGATACGTCTGATCAATTCGGCATTTCCCGGAGCCGAGAAAAGAACCCCTCTATCGGCCATCTTCAACAGTTCGCGGATCGGCTTCATATTGGTGTAATTACTGATAGCATACGACATGAAATTGTGAGCGAACTGGACAATCACGCCCTTGGTACGCAACGAAGCGTCATTCGCATAGTATTTCTCGGAACTCCGCATGTAGTGAGGCACATTGCTACCTATCAAGATAATATCGCCGGGCAGAATCGCCTCCATGTTATCCGCCACAAAACGACTGCCTTCCCCCTCCGAAAAATAGATAATCTCATACTCTCGGTGGAAATGCCAAGGATACGTGAACCGTTCATAATCATAGAACCGCGCGATCACGGGGATATGTTCATTAATATTTAACAATTCGTGCATCATATTCGTTTAGGATTATGGCGGCCGGGCGCCTTCGGACGTGGACGAGCTGCTGAAACTGCCGGGCGTCGGACGTAAGACTGCCCACGTGACAGCATCCGTAGTGTTAGACAAGCCGGCCATGGCGGTTGATACGCACGTGTTTCGCGTATCGAACCGCATCGGGCTGACGGACAACAGCAAAACACCCCTCGCTACGGAAAGGGAACTGGGGTCGGGCACATTCCCGAAAACCTTATCCCCAGAGCGCATCGCTGGCTGATATTGCACGGCAGATACGTATTGCCTGTCCCGCAAACCGAGATGCGAAGCGTGCGGACTGACGCCGTAGTGCAAATATTACGAAGAGAAAACGCCGGCGCTCCATCGCAATGACTGACACGTGGAGATTGCGACAATTTGAAATGCACCCTTACCGTATCCGTCTCATATTAAGGGGCTGTTCAAAAATAAACAGCTCTGACCCGCCGCGAAAGGCGGAGAGGATTTCCCGCCGGTCTGCCGCACGACTATCTGACCGAAGGCGTTTCCGCCCCGTACCGCTCGAATGCGGCGGCGATATCAGCCTGCCGCGCATCGCCGGCGTGGACAAGCACGCGGTAGTGCAGCGTCGGTTTTTCGCCCTTCTTCAGGCGCGTATCCCTTTCGTTTGCCGGCCAGTACATCGGCGTAGGCGACAGGAAGCCGTAATCGCGCGTGAACCAGGGCGACGGATACCACGGATTGGAGGGGTGCTGCATCAGGGCAATCCCTTCGACGCCCGTCCGGCGCGTCCCGTAGCAGTCCATCCACGGCGAAGCCGACCCGAACGTCCCCTTTTCCGTCTCCAGCCCTTCGGCGTTCCGCATCGTGCCGCCATGTTCCACCGACAGATCGGGGTCTATCCGGATGCTGAAGAGCGAATGGTTTGTCTTCTCTATCGTCACGTCCGTCAGCATCTCCAGCTCGATGTCGAAATCTAATTGGAAAACTGTTTCCGCCGGCGCCGTAATGGTGATTCTCCGCCTGTCGATGATGGGCGCTTCCGCATCGGGGCGTTTCCATACGCACTCGTCTTCGATGACGGCGCGTTCACTGCCGGTCTCGACGACGCGCGCGCCGAGCGATACGATGCGACCGCGCTCCAGCCCTTCCTGCCAGTAGTTCCCGCCGTTCACCCGGTCGCACCCGAAAAAGAGCGACGAATGGTGCGGCCATATCCCGTTGCGCATCGACGTCATGCCGGCGCCCGACACGGGGCTGTTGACCGGAAAGAAGTACGGATACTTCTCGTCGTCCTGAAAATGGTAGCTTGTGAAAAACTTGCCGCCTACCGTGACGTCTATCCGGCTACCCGTTTTCACGGCCGTCACAACCGGACGTTCGGCTTTCGCCGCTGTCGCGCAGATGCATATTAGCAGCGCTGTAAAAATCGTTTTCTTCATTTGAATGTAATCATTAGCGATATTTTTTCATTGTTCGATATGTATGTATTTGCCGTATGGCGTCGTTCAGAATTGATACGGCGGCCGGTGCGGGCGGGCGATCATGGCATTGGCTTCGTTGTCGTTGCGGAACCGTTCGAGCGCGGGGTCCCAGTAGAGCCTGCGTCGCAGCTTCATGGCGATGTGCTGCAGGAGGCAGGCGGAGCAGGAACGGTGCGCCACTTCGGCGGGAGTGATGTTCGGTCGTCCGGTGCGGATGCTATCGAGCCAGTTGCCGTGATGGTCGTCGCTGACGTACAGCCGGATGGCGTCGTTGCCGAGCGGCGAGAGTATCTTGGGGTCGGAGGCTTGGAGGGCTTTCGATTTTGTGCTGATCGGTTCGTTCGGCGAGGCGGCGTATGCTCCCCGGCTGACGAAAATCCAGCCTTCGGCGCCGGTAAAGAGTACTCCGTTGGGCTTTTCGGGGCTGTCGGTCATGCCGCGCACGACGACGCCGCCGGCGTAGAGCATCTCCGTCTCGTATCGCCCGTGGACGTCCCACAGGCCGGACGTCGGGAAGTCGGCGCTGCCTTCGATCTCGACCGGGCCGGAGTATTCGCTATCCATCGCCCAGTGCGCGATGTCGAAGTGATGTGCTCCCCATCCGGTGATCATGCCTGCGCCGAACTGTTCGCAGCGTAGCCATCCCGGCCGGCCGTAGCCTGTCGGCGGGTGTACGCGGTCGACGGTGTAGGGGACGTATGGCGTCTGACCGAGCCACATGTCGTAGTTAAAGCCTTCGGGGACGGGCATTTCCTGCGGATTGCCTCCCGGCGGATCGCCAGGCAGGCGTATTTCTATCTCGTTTAGCCGGCCGATGCGCCCGTTGCGCACCAGTTCGCAGGCGACGCGGAACTGTTCCATCGAGCGTTGCTGGCTGCCGATCTGGAGTATGCGTCCCGAGGCGTTGACGGCGTTGCTCATCGCGCGTCCTTCGGCGATGGTGAGCGAGGCGGGTTTCTGGAGGTAGACGTGTTTGCCGGCTCGCACGGCATCAATGGCGTTGCGGGCGTGCCAGTGGTCGGGCGTGCTGATGAGCACGGCGTCGATGTCGCTGTCGGCCAGCAGGTCGCGGTAGTCCGTATAGGCGGTTACGCCCGTGTAGGGCGCGCCGTTTTTCCTGCTGTAGTATTCTTCGACGTATTGTTTGCCTTCGGCCGCGCGTTTGGCGTCAAGGTCAGCCACGGCGATGATGCGTGCATGGTCGTACTTCCATACGCCGGGCATGTCGTGGTCGCGCGAGATGCGCCCCGTGCCGATGGCGCCGATGTTGATACGGTTCGAGGGGGCGTGTTTGCCCATCACCGAGGCGGGGACGATCGACGGTGCGATGAAGAGTCCCGCTCCGCTCGCCAGCGATTGTTTGATAAAGTTTCTTCGTGTCGTCATGTTCTTTTAATTAAATTTAAGCAAGTATTTGTTGTAAGCTACATAGTTCTGACTCTTGCGAAAGTAACCGTTCATACTCCGAACGTATTATGTATACCATATCTTCCACGATGTAAAGGTAATGTTTTTTTTTATTCTACGCTTTTTTTTTCCTTTTTTTCGAGTAGTTACAATGTAAAAAAATTAACTGAAATCTGTCTGAAATAGACAAAAAGCGGCAGAGTAAACATTACTCTCTTTTTCATGGAGCAGGTACTCGATTTTCATTCGATAGCGAATTGTTTTTTATTCCCGACCTTGACGTTTCGGTTCATTCTCAAAAATCGCTTAACTTGACAATTAACGGATTATAACGTTGAGTCCCCTCCGAAAACCCTGTTTTCGACCATTTACCCATGAATAGACATCTGTCATTATATCTAATATTCATTATTTTTTTCTATGGATTAAAATAACAATATCATTACTATCATTATCAATTCGGGAAAGCAACTCTTCAAGTTGCGGGGCTGGCGTATATTCTCCGACTTCTATCATTTCCAATAATTCATGTGTTTCAATCCAGTCTATAAAATAGTCATCCGAACTAAAATGCGGCCAAACAGGAGGACCTCCGAGGAAATCATCTGAAAATCCTATGCCGTTATTGTCCTTCACAGAGAAGCTTTTTCCCGTATTTTTATCGGATACAATATATTTGACGAATTCCGGATTTCCTTTCTTATGATCCTTTGTGTAGTTTCTTTTGTGGGAAAAAAGAAAAAAATAATGTTTGTCTTCGACTATTGAGCTCACACACCAATATTTATCCTTATTCTGCATATATACTTCCATGGAGGAATACCAGGGTTCAAATTCAACAGGTAACTTATATTTTCCCATATCTACAAAAGCATAAGGTTCGGCAGATACTCCGGATAATCTCCATATCGTGTCATTAGACATATCTCCTATGAAGTATAAATAATCTTTTTCGTGATAGAAAAATCTGGTACGCGGGTTACCTGGCGCCCCTCTTCTACCGGACTCTGTAATACCGCACAAGGGATTAAGCAGGTGTGCAAGCGTATCTCCATATCCTTGTAAAGAAATAGCAACCGCTTTATACTTTGAATCTGCTGACGATATTTCAGTTCCTATCCATAAAATGGAATCGGAAACACCTATGTAAGGGATGTTCACATCTCTTTTTTTGCTTCGCAAAAAATTCCCTTTTAAATCATAAAACAAAAATTGTCGTGTATCAGCAATAATTATCTCTTTATTTTTTTTATCAAAATCCATATCACAGGGAACAATATATTCACCCGGACCTTGACCACGGGCCCCAATCTGCCTGATAAACTGCCCGTTCCTATGGAAAAGATAAACATCCACACGCGCCTTTATAATCAAGTATTCATCAACCTGTATTATATCCCAGATTCTTGTAATAACAATATCATCAGGGGTTTTCAATTCAATGTATTCTATTGAATCGGCAATCTCCGAAATAAACATTTGCCGTTCCGTATCAAAGCCTTGCTCAAAGTCAATGGTGCAGATTTCGGAAAACTTGTCCGTGTTGTGACCTGCCGACTTACTGCACTTTGTAAATAATATGCAGCTCATGCTGAAAAAAATTAAGTAAAAGTATTTCATAGTCATAATATTGTTTTTTTCCTTAAATCCGCAAATAAATTTTTAATATAACCGTATAGTTTTGGCAATCAAAACTATACGGCGTCAATTATTTTCACTATCTTTATTTGACAGATAAATAGATAGAATGGCAAAAGGTGATTTTTGGAAATAATTTTTGTTTATTTGAAAAACATTGACTTACTTTGGAGTGATCGTCGTATTATAAAAGTACAGGTAGGATGTTTTTAAAGAGAATCTTGTTTATCGTCTATTTAGTATTCTTTTTTGCTTTTTACGCTTATGGAAGAGACAGGTCGGATTCTATACTGATTGTCTTGGATGAAACGATTGCGTTGGAGCGGATCTATGATCAGGGAAAGGAGCGGAAGCTTCTTGAACTGAAAAATCAACTGGAGGAATGTAGTACTTCCGAAGATGTACATAGCGCCTATTATCAGCTTTTCAAAGAATATGAAGCGTATATTTTTGATTCGGCCCTGTATTATGTCCAGAAACACCTTGAAATCTCCGAAGTTGAAAATAATATTCGCTGGATCAATGAATGTAAAATGCAGCTTGCCCGTATGTATTCGACTTTTGCCAGCTTTTATGAAGCGAAATCCCTCTTAAATTCAATTGATAAATCGAGCCTTAATCAGGAACAGACAGGAGCTTATTACAATTCGTTTGCCGAATTATATACGTACTGGGGCGAATACAGCTCAAGTGACGAAGTCCGGAAATACAGGTCATTGAGGGATACGTATCGGGATTCGGCGCTTATGGTCATACCCGGGGGGTCTTATTCTTTTGATATTAATTACAGCCGTAATTGTATAGACGCAAGGAAATTTGAAGAAGCGGAAAAGATGCTTTTTCCTTACCTCTCCCGAATGGATCCTGATACGCGCGATTATGCGATACTTACTTCGCTCATAGCCTATATGTATGAAATAAAAGGGCATGTCGGTTTACAAAAAGAATATTTGGCCCGTTCGGCTATCGCCGATATCCGAGCCTCCATAAAAGAAAATACCTCTTTGTGGCTACTGGCTTATCTGATGATGAACGAAGGCGACATAAACCACTCGAATCGCTACATAAAGAAGAGTATGGAGGATGCGAATTTCTATAATGCACGCTTGCGGAATGTTCAGATATCAAAAGTCCTGCCGATCATTGATTCGGCGTTTCAGAAAGACCGGGAGAAATATCAGAAAAGACTTCAGCTAACAATTGTAATAATCGTACTGCTTTCGTTATTTCTGGCGGGTATCATTTTTTACCTGTTCCGGCAGATGAAAAAATTGGCTGCCACGCGTCGCGAAGTGATTCAGGCCAATAAGGAACTCAAAAAAATAAACAGCCACCTGTCCGAAACAAATCATATCAAGGAAGAGTATATCGGACGGTTCCTGAATCAATGTTCCATCTATATTGAAAAACTGGAGGCATATCGTAAATCCCTGAATAAAAAAGCGGCGTCCCATAAGATGGACGAATTATTTGAAATGCTTAAGTCCTCCCAGATCATAAAGGATGAGCTGAAAGAATTCTATCAGAATTTCGATAATACATTTTTAAACCTGTTTCCTGATTTTGTGGAGCAGTTTAATGCACTTCTGACCGAAGAAGACAGGATCGCGCCAAAACAGGAGAACAGCCTGACGGTAGAATTGCGCATTTTTGCCTTGATTCGCCTTGGGATAACAGATAGCGCCAAAATTGCCGATTTTCTCCGTTACTCGATTACCACCATTTATAATTACCGATCTAAATTCAGAAAAAAATCATTGGTTTCAAATGAAAAATTTGAAGAGGTGATCATGAAAATAGGCGCCGGAAATAGTTAATATCTGATTGTTTTTGTTAAAATTAACATAGTTTTCTTAATTTAAAACACCTCTTTATTCTAAATCATTTACTTTTTCTTGTCCGATTGGTTGATTATTTTTCTTAATAATCAGTTTATTAAATAATTTCCCCGTTTCGTTTTATTTACTTTTTTATTTTAATGAAAATTATTGGGCAGGTCGGATTCTTATATTTGCATATCTTATTTTTGTGAAAAACATATTTTTGTGAAAAACATAATTTTAATTTAAAAAAGTGTATGGAAAACATGGCAAGAAAATCTATTTTATTCTGTTTGTTTTTTCTTATGTTCCACCTGGCGTCATATGCGCAGGGAGAGATAAAAGGACAAGTTCTGGATGAATTCGGGGAACCCGTAACCGGAGCGAATGTGGTTATCCAGGGTACTACAATCGGCGTTATCACGGACCTCGACGGTAATTTCCAGTTTGATAACATTGCGTTAAATAGTGTCATTCAGATCAGTTATATCGGATATACCAGTCAGAGTGTCACTTATACGGGTCAGCAATTTATCCGGATCGAGTTACGGGAAGATACGCAGTTATTGAATGAAGTGATTGTTATCGGGTATGGGACAATGAAGAAAGACGACCTGACAGGTTCTATTACCGCTATCGGCGAAAAGGATTTCAACAAGGGGGTTGCAACTTCTCCGGCAGAACTGATCAGCGGGAAGATTGCCGGCGTACAGATTACTTCTAACGGAGGCCGCGCGGGAGCCGGAAGCCGTATCCGGATCAGGGGAGGAGCTTCGCTGTCGGCGTCGAACGATCCGTTGATCGTATTGGATGGCGTGCCTCTCGACGTGGGATCTATTTCCGGTTCTTCGGACGTATTGTCGACGATCAACCCGAATGATATCGAATCTATGAATATCCTGAAGGATGCTTCGGCCACTGCTATTTATGGTTCGAGAGCGTCAAACGGGGTGATTATCATCACAACGAAAAAAGGACAAAAGGGACAAAAACCGAAAGTTAATTTCACAACGCAACATTCTATTTCCACGATAAGCAGAAAAGTGGATATCATGGATGCGGACACATTCAGGGAGGCTGTTACCACGAATCCTTTTACCACCGAACAGTATATCGGTTATCTGGGGACCGCAAATACCGACTGGCAGGATGAAATATACCGCAATGCATACACCACGGATAATAACCTGAATGTAAGCGGTAGTATCGGTAAAAATTTACCATTCCGTATTTCCGGCGGATTTATGAATAATAACGGTACTCTTAAGACGGATAATATGAAACGGGGAACGGCGGCCATCAGTTTATCGCCGACTTTCTTTGATGATCATTTGTCGGTGAATGTAAATGTGAAAGGCGCCTATACCGATACTTACTTCGGTAATGGCGACGCTATCGGAGCCGCCATCAGGATGGATCCGACCCAACCGGTAAAAGCGACCGGATATGACGAATTCAATGGTTACTATACCTGGATGAACGGAAATTCCGGGCTTCCGAACACATTGGCCACTTATAATCCCGTTGCGTTGCTTAACAGTAAAGAAGATAAAGGAGAGGTAACGCGTAGCATCGGTAATATACAGTTAGACTACAAGATGCATTTTTTGCCGGATTTGCGGGCGAACCTGAATCTGGGTTATGATATTTCAAAAGGAAAAGGAGACGTCGTTACCGAGAAATGGGCGCCCAATAAATATACGCAAGGCGGCGAACGTTCCAGATACGAACAGGATAAGAGGAATTTGCTGTTTGAGTTTTACTTGAATTATGCAAAAAATTTCTCGGGCAGCCGCCTGGAAGTAATGGGAGGTTATACCTATCAGGACTGGAAAAAAACGGATCATAGTTTCAATGTTACAAACTATGACGGCGATTATATCGTAAGCGAACCGACTTATCCCGAATATGTAAATCAAAATACGCTGATCTCGTTTTTCGGACGTTTGAATTATAATCTAATGGAAAAATATCTGCTGACGGCCACCATTCGTTATGACGGATCTTCCCGCTTCAGCGACGATAACCGGTGGGGTACTTTCCCTTCTGTTGCGCTGGCATGGAGAATGAGTGAAGAAGGTTTCCTGAAGGATATCGAACCGTTGTCAAACTTAAAACTTCGCCTGGGATACGGACTGACGGGACAGCAGGAGGTAGGCAATTACGAATACTTAGCCCGTTATGCCCTGAGCGACCTGACTGCGCAATATCAGTTCGGCGACGTCTTTTATCAGGCATGGAGGCCCAGCGGATATGATAAAAACAGAAAGTGGGAAGAAACGGCGACTACGAATATAGGTCTCGATTTTGGCCTCTTTAATAATCGTTTTTCCGGTAGCGTCGATTATTACCATAAAAATACGAAGTATTTGCTTAACAATATAGATCTGCCGATGGGAAGCAACTTTACCAATATGATTATTAAAAATATCGGTAGTATGATGAATAACGGATATGAAATCAGCATGAATGTGGTTGCTATCGATAATAAAGAGATGCAGTGGGATCTGGGATTCAATCTTTCACATAATTATTCAAAAATCACCCAACTTACATTAAACGACACATCCGGTTCGGATTATGTGGGGGTCAGCACGGGAGGTATATCCGGAGGTACGGGTACTACGATACAGATGCACTCTGTGGGACATGCTCCCAGCTCTTTCTATCTTTATAAACAGCTCTATTTTGAGGATGGCGTCCCGATCGAAGGCGCTTTTGCCGACCTGAACGGAGATGACGTTATCAATGAAAAAGACAGATATTTTGTACGTATACCGGAACCGGACGTCATAATGGGATTCAATACGAACCTGATGTGGAAAAACTGGACATTAGCTACATCCTTACGGGCCAGTATCGGAAATTATGTGTATAACAACGTATATTCCGACTTGGGTAATTATTCCCAGGTATTAAATCCGAACAGTTTTTTAATGAATACGGCGAATGATATTAAAAATACCAAATTCTATAACAGGAACCTGATGTCGGATTATTATCTGTCCAACGCTTCGTTTCTGAAAATGGACTATATCAATATCGGATATAATTTTGGCCGTATCGCTAACTTCCTGGATCTCGGAATCGCTTTTTCCGTACAGAACGTGTTTACAATAACTAAATACAAGGGCATAGAACCTGAAATTGCCGGAGGAATAGACGGTAATTTTTATCCGAATCCGAGAACGTTCAGCTTGGGTCTGAATCTTAATTTCTAATTTTAAAAAAGAGCAGTCATGAAACGAACATGCAAAACGGCTTACGCCAATGATTTATGAACAGTTGTGAGTTCTATGTTACCTTAGTGTTAAAAAATAAAAAATGCAGTCATGAAACGAACATGCAAAACGGCTTACGCCAATGATTTATGAACAGCTGTGAGTTCTATGTCACCTTAGTGTTAAAAAATAAAAAATGCAGTCATGAAAAATAAAAATAATATTATTCAATCAATTACATTTATAGCGCTTTTTACGGCGTTATTATCTTCTTGTCTGAATCATCTGGACCGGTTTCCCGAAAATGAAACGACGGGAGAGGATGTATACGGTACGTTTGACGGCTATAAAGGCGCAATCGTTAAAGTATATGCCGCTAATGCCTTGTCCGGTAATCAGGGGCCTTCCGGAAAACCCGATATCTCAGGACTGGACGAAGGACAGTATGCCGACTTTTTGAGAATGTTTTTCAACCATCAGGAATTGCCGACAGATGAAGCCCATTGTATATGGTCGCAGGATGATGGTATTACCGGATTAAACAATATTAACTTCTCCTCCGAAAATCCGTTTTCGAAGGGGATGTATAATCGGAGTATAATGAATATTATGTACGTGAATGAATTTTTACGGAACTCTACCCAAAGCGCCGTCGGCGGAAAAGGATTTGATGCGTCACAGGAGGGAGAGATCGCTTATTTCCGTGCGGAAGCCCGGTTCTTACGCGCTTTTCAGTACTGGGTACTAATGGATATTTTTGGCAATCCGCCTTTTGTTACGGAAGAAACGGAAATGGATATCCTTCCTGAACAGATCGGGAGGAAAGATTTATTTGATTATATAGAAAGCGAATTGAAGGATATTGCAGATAATAACCAGTTAAAAGATCCCCGTACAAACGAATACGGACGGGTTGACAAGGGGGCTGCATGGGCGCTGCTCGCCCGGTTGTACCTGAATGCCGAGGTCTATACCGGAACCGGTAAATACAGCGAGGCCGCGACATATGCGGAAAAAGTGATCAATGCAGGTTATTCGCTGAAGGATGATTATGAACAACTGTTTCTTGCGAATAATAACCTGAATAACCCTGAAGTGATTCTATCTATCAACTATGATGGAGAAAAGACCCGTAATTTCGGCGGAGCGACTTTCCTTATTAACTGTGGTTCCAATGTCGATTATCAGGCTGATTATGCAGACGTACTTCTTCATTACGGTATTCGTGACAATGCGAACTGGAGCGGTTACCGGGCCAGAAAGGAATTTATGGAAAAATTTGCGGAAGGCGACAAACGTAATCTGTTTGTTGGGGAAACCCCGTCAATCGAGAATGCGATAGACTATAAGGAGGGGATGGCTACTTATAAATGGCGTAATATTACGATAGATGCGAATGGAAACTGGGAGTATGGATCCCATATTGCCTATGCGGACAACGACTTTCCCTTATTCCGTCTGGCAGAAATATATCTCATTTATACGGAAGCCGTTAAAAGAGGAGGAAACGGTTCGGCCGCGACTGCGCTGGAATGTATCAACAAGCTTCGCGAGAGAGCGTTCGGCGGCGCCGACAATAATTACAGAAGCTTTAACGACGTAACAATGGAGGATATTCTGAATGAAAGAGGATTTGAGTTGTACTGGGAAGGACATCGCAGGACAGATCTTATCCGGTTTAACCTGTTTACCGGTTCCGGCTATATCTGGGAGTGGAAAGGCGGCGTCCGGAACGGACGCTCGGCGAGCGCTCATTATAATATCTATCCCATTCCTTCTTCGGATATTATGGCAAATCCTAATTTAAAACAAAATCCTAATTATTAATTCTGGCAGGTATGAAAACGAATAAATTGAATACATTCGTATTATTGATATTGTTCTGTGTCTCTTTTACGACTTGTGATACGGATATAGATAAAATGTACGCGAAGCCGGCAGGCGAAGCGACGGCTCCGGTATTGAGCAGCGAGGGATTCGTCGATATTGTGATAGACGAATCAAATATAGATTTTACGCCTGTTGTTTTGAAGTGGTCGAAATCTGATTTCGGAAAAGACGTTCTGGTTGAATATTCGTTGGAAATGGCGACAAATGCATCCTTTGAAGATTCATACCTCGTGACTGTCGGTAATAATATTTACAGTAAGGCGCTTGGCAGTTCCGATTTAAGTAAGTGGGTGATTGCCAATTTCAACGGGTTGGATGAAAACGAAATGCCGGTAAGGGTGAATCTGCTGATGCGGATTCAGGCTACGATAGCGCAGGAGAATCCTACCGTAACGGTTCCTCCCGGCAAGGTTTATTCCAATACCATATCCATGTCTGTTGTACCTCATAATGTCCCGGACGCCTATCCTGCCGAAATGTATATGATCGGGGTTGATTTCGGGAACTGGAACTGGGCTTCCGACGGAGTAGCCGAAATGATACCTGTTCACGGATTTGAAGGTAATTTCTGGTGCGTGCGTTATATTACGGCAGGAAACGGGTTTAAATGGTGCGCCAAACGCGAATGGAGCGGCGACTTCTTTAGCCTGGGAGAAGATATCGGATTTTATACGGAGGATAATAATGCGTTTGTTCGTGAAGATGGAATGTATATGGTATTCATTGATATGGCGAATAGCAGGATATCCGTAGAACCGGCTAAAGTATATGGTATAGGAGACTGTTTCGGCGGATGGAATACGGCCGCCTATCCGTTCGAAACGGATGGTAACACAATGAAAATAACGACTGCCGCCTCCGGCGAAGTCCGTATGTATGCCGCTTCCGATATCGCCCCTGTTGGCGGCGACTGGTGGAGAATGGAATTTGTTCCGATAAATGGAACGATCGTTTACAGAGGAACCGGCGACGATCAGGAACGCATCCCCGTTAATGCGGGAAAGAGCGTCGTCCTTGATTTTAATGCCGGAACCGGGGTTATTAAATAATACTTAAATTGAATAAAGTCATGAAACGAACATGCAAAAACGGCTTACGCCAAAGAGTTATGAACATTGTGAGTTCTATGTTACCTTAGTGTTAAAAATTAAATAATGTACTCATGAAACGAACATGCAAAAACGGCTTGCGCCAAAGAGTTATGAACATTGTGAGTTCCATGTTGCCGAAATGTTAAAAAATAAATAATGTACTCATGAAACATATAAAATTTTTATTATTTGCTTTCCTGTCGATCTTTTCTGCATGTGATTATAATCCGGAGCAGTTGTTCGACAAAACGAAGGATCCTGTGGCTCCTGCGCTTATGATAGAGGGCGCAACCCATTTTATTGTGACGGAAGAATTACCTGATTTTTTCTACTCCGTATTAACATGGAACAAAGCTAATTTCGGAAAGGGGGTCTCTGCCCGTTATCATCTGCAGGTGGCTGATGAAGAGACTTTTACGGGAACGGTGAAGTCGGTTGACCTGGGGACGGATATATATCTGCGGGCGCTTAGCGCAACGGAGCTATATGGCTGGGCAATAGATGATTTCGGAATATATAACGAGGAAACGGAACGAAAAGATCCGGCAACCCTTTTTTTTCGGATTTTGGCGGAAGAGTTGATTTCAGCCGGAAGCGGCGGGGAGCCGGGCGCCTTAAAATCGGTTATTTCGAATGTGGAATCTATTACGTCTCAATGGTATGAAGGCGACGACTGGGATCCGGTCGAACTGACCATCCGTTTTAAAGTCGTTTCCGGCGATTGGGACGAATATGCCGTTTACGGTTGGGGCGAATCCGAAGCGTATGGGAGCTGGCCGGGTACATTGCTTGAAGCGAACGGCGAAGGATGGTATTCGATCACGGTTCCGGTAAACAGGCCGATCAATTTGATAATCAATAACAATAACAACGGCCGGCAATTTGATTTTCTGAAAGATCCGAATGAAAGCCTTTGTTATGAGTTTGAAATTGCCGACGATAACGCCTGTACCTGGACTGAAGTGGAATGTCCGGCTGACGAGCCTGCGCTGTATATGATCGGCGATGATTTCGGAGGATGGGACTGGTCTTCCGGCGGCGTGGTGAAGATGACTCCGGTAAACGGGTTTGAAGGGCATTTCTGGGCAATACGTTACATTGCCGCGGAAAAAGGATTTAAATGGTGTACGGTCAGAGACTGGAACGGCGATTTTAACAGTTTGGGAGAAAATATCGGTTATACGGTCTCTAACGGGAATGCCTATGTAGCTGAAAGCGGAATGTACATGGTTTATGTAGATACGGAGAATAAAAAAATCGCTGTGGAGCCGGCAAAGGTTTACGGAATGGGCGATTGTTTCGGCGGTTGGAATATTGCATCCTATCCGTTTGTCGTTGAAGGTCAAACAATGACTTATACCACGACAGGGAGCGGAGAGTTGCGTATCTATGCTACAACGGCCCTTTCTCCCGCGGGCGGCGACTGGTGGAGAATGGAATTTGTCATTTTAAACGGTAAAATCGCATATCGCGGAAACGGAGGAGACCAGGAGCGCGTCCGTGCGGATGCAGGTAAAAAAGTGGTTTTAGACTTCAATTCCGGTTCCGGTACGATTGAATAATTGAAAACAGGAGCGCGTCAAAAGTATTTTTATCGCTTTTGACGCCTCTTTCATCAAAAAAGCATAAGTGAAAATGGACAAGAAAAATATATTCTTTTACCTGTTACTTCTTCCTTTCATGTTTTATTCCTGTTCAGACGACAACATGGACGAACCTGATGATAACGGAAATGAAATCGTAACGGGAGATACCTGTCGGGAAGGTATTACCCGTATCAGCGACGACTCGCTGGCGTTTGTACTTTTAGCTCCGGGAAAGTCTACGGTTCACCTGATCGGGGATTTTAACGACTGGACTGTTTCCGATTCTTATAAGATGGAGAAAGACGGAAATCTTTTCCGGTTAAAAATAGGCGGATTGGAAAAAGGTAAAGAATATATCTGTCAGTATCTGATTGATAATAAAATACGAATTGCGGATCCGTATGCGAATAAAATATCCGATCCGGTTTATGATGCGGATCTTTATCCGGACCAGATCGCTTATCCGACCGGAAAAACGACGGAGATTGCGATGGTAGTGAGTACCGGAGAGGAGAAATATAACTGGCAGGCGGGGAATTTTGAAATAGATAATATCAATGATCTTGTTATCTACGAAATTTTGATACGGGACTTTACGGAGAAACGTTCGATCAAAGGCGTACAGGAAAAACTGCCGTATCTGAAGTCGTTGGGCGTAAATGCGGTTGAACTGGCGCCTTTTAATGAATTTGAGGGCAATGACAGTTGGGGGTATAACCCGTCCTTTTATTTTGCAACAGATAAGGCATACGGGACAAGCGTCGATTATAAGAACTTTATAGATGCATGCCACAGCAACGGCGTCGCCGTTATTATGGACATGGTATTGAATCACAGTTACGGACAGAGCCCGCTGGTCAGGATGTACCAGAACGCCAACGGCGCGCCTTCTTCCGCTAATCCGTGGTATAATACAACCTCTCCTAATACGGCTTATTCCTGGGGATATGATTTTAACCATGAAAGTCAATATACACGGCAATTTGTGGATAGCGTATGCGCTTTCTGGATACAGGAATATAAAATCGACGGTTTCCGTTTTGATTTTACAAAAGGTTTTACCAATAACGCGGGTGACGGCTGGAATTATGATCAGCAACGGATCGATATCCTGAAACGTATGGCCGATCAGATATGGAAACGCAAAAAAGACGCATTGATTATCCTGGAACATTTAACGGACAACAGCGAAGAAAAAGCGCTGGCCGAATATGGGATGTTGCTGTGGGGAAATCTGAACTATCGCATGAATGAAGCAACAATGGGCTGGACCCAGCAAAATACGGACGGCGACTGGAATTCGGATATCTCCCGGGGGGTTTATAAAGAGAGAGGATGGGTATTGCCGAATCTGGTCGCTTACATGGAAAGCCATGACGAAGAAAGGCTGATGTATAAGAATAACCGGTACGGGAAAGAGGAAAACGGATATAATGTGAAAGACCTCTCTACCGGACTTCAGCGAACGGCCGGAGCGGCAGTCCTGTTTTTCTCTTTGCCCGGACCTAAAATGATATGGCAGTTCGGCGAGCTTGGTTATGACTATTTTCTGGGTTCCACGGCAGAAGACGGTCGTTTGGACAAGAAACCGATCCGCTGGGATTATTACGACGAGCCCGACAGGAAAGCCTTACATGATGTTTTTGCGACGATGATCACATTGAAAAAGGAAAATGCCGCGTTTGATACCGATAAATTCACATACGAATTAAAAGAGCCGTTCAAGTACGTCGCACTGGAGTCGTCAGATAAAAATGTAGTGGCTATGGCAAACTTTGACGTCGTCGATGTGGTTAAGGACGTACATTTCGGTAAAACAGGGACATGGACGGATTATTTTACCGGCCGTAAAATAATAACGTCGTCGTCAACCGAAGGGATAACGTTGGCTCCCGGAGAATATCGCCTTTATTTTAGCGAATAATTAAGAGACGTGAAATTAATAACCTGTAACGGAAAATCCCGCAGGGTTGTCCCCTGCCGGATTTTCTTAAAAAAAAACGGTCATATCTTGTTTATTTCGCGTGCCTAAATATATTTATCATGAGAATAATATATGAATATTTAATTCTAAAATAGAAGTCTATGAAACGAACGCTCATCTTTGTTATGATTTTAAGCTGCGCCGCCTTTTCTGCCTTTGCAATCAATATAAGCCGTGTGGAACCTGCATTCTGGTGGACGGGAATGAAAAACGCGGAGCTTCAGGTGATGATATACGGAAAAGATATTGCCAGGAGCAGCGTGCAATTTGAATATCCGGGGGTAAGGCTGAAAGAACTGGTCCGGTTGGAAAACCCCAATTATCTGTTCCTTTACCTGGATATTGCCGGAGATACGGCGCCCGGCGTCGTTCATTTTACATTCGTTGACGGTAAAAAGAAGGTCGTCAGGCCATTTGAGCTGAAGGAACGCATAGACGCTTCCGGGGCGCAGGGATTCGATACGTCGGACGTATTGTACCTGATTATGCCTGATCGTTTTGCAAATGGCGATCCGGCGAACGATGTATGGGATGATATGCCGGTGGAACGCGACGATCCTGTCGGGCGTCACGGAGGAGATTTTGCAGGGATCCGTAAACATGCGGAATATATTTGTGATCTGGGCGTAACTGCCGTCTGGCTGAATCCGGTACTGGAAAACAGGAATCCGAGAGGGTCTTATCATGGGTATGCAACCACGGATTTTTATAAAGTAGATCCCCGTTTCGGGAGCAATGAAGACTATTGCAGGCTGATAGACGAATTGCACGGAAAAGGCCTGAAAGTCATTATGGATATGATCTATAACCATTGCGGAAGCCATCACTGGTGGATGGGCGATTTTCCTTCCTCCGACTGGCTGAATCATCAGGAGGGATTTGTTCCGACTTCACATGACCTGTATACGGTCATGGATCCCCATGCTCCGGAATCGGAAGTAAGCCGTATGACAGACGGATGGTTTGTGCCGGATATGCCGGATCTGAACCAGCGGAACCCGCATCTGGCTACTTACCTGATTCAAAACAGTATCTGGTGGATCGAATATGCCCGGATCGACGGAATCCGTCATGATACGCATCCGTATGCCGATTTTGATTTTCTTGCCAAATGGTGTAAAGCTGTTGATGACGAATATCCGGATTTTAATATTGTAGGGGAATCCTGGTATGTAAATTCGGCTCCGCTTGCCTGGTGGCAACGTAATTCGGTTGTAAGCGAACGGCAAACGAATCTGAAAACGACAATGGATTTCAGCCTGATGAGCGCCTGTGAGAAAGCATTCGGATATCATTCTGCCGGTCATAATCCGCTGAGGGCAATCTATGAAGCGATAGCGCAGGATTTTATTTATCATGACTGGAAAAAACTTTTAATCTTTCTGGATAATCACGATACCAGCCGTTTTTTTAAGGAAGGCGAGACAGATCTGAAACGGTATAAACAAGCGCTTGCATTTCTTCTTACGACACGCGGGATACCACAGCTTTATTATGGAACGGAAATTCTGATGCACGGAGAGAAGAAAGACGGGGACGGAAATCTCCGCAAAGATTTTCCCGGAGGATGGGATGGCGATACGACCAGCCGGTTTACAATGGAAGGCCGGAGCGAGTTGCAGAATGAAGCGTGGGATTATATGCGAAAATTACTTCGGTGGAGGAAAACCAGCCGGGCGGTAACTGACGGTAAACTTATGCACTATGCTCCCGATTATCAGTCTGAATGTTATGCGTATGCACGGGTTACGGCGGATGAAACGATCCTGGTCATACTGAACGGCTCCGGTAGGGAACAAACGCTGCCGGTAAAAAGATTCCGGGAAGCAATCAAAAATTATACTTTGGGAAAAGATGTGATTACAGGCGATGAGATTGATCTAAGGAAAGATATAACGATTTCAGCCAAAGGCGTCCGGGTACTGAAAATGGAGAATGAAGAGTAAAGAATAAACAAAAAAAATAGATATGAAACGAATTTTATTTATCGCTGCGTGCCTGTTGGTTTTATATGTTTCAATTAATGCAGAGCAGGTAAAGTCTCCGAACGGATATATCTCTGTTGAATTTGCGTTGAAAGAGGGGGTTCCCGGCTACTCCGTCCGGTTTAAAGATAAAGATGTGATCCGGTCCGGAAAATTGGGGTATGAATTGATCAGCGACCAGTTTACGGGAAAAGGATTGAAATTAGAAGGAGATCCCTTTTCCCTGAAAGACGGATTCGAACTGAAAGATATTGTATTTGACGCTTTGGATGAAACATGGAGCCCGGTCTGGGGTGAAAATAAGGATATACGCAGTCGCTATAACGAAATGGCGATAACATTGAATCAGCCTGAGGCGGACAGACATATTATCATCCGCTTCCGCGTGTTTGACGATGGCGTTGGGTTTCGCTATGAATTTCCGTATCAATCCAATCTCAGTTATTTTTATATCAAAGATGAACTGACGACTTTTCCGTTGGCCGGCGATCACAAAGCATTCTGGCTTCCGGGAGATTTCAATACCGAAGAATACCCGTCGACAACCAGCCTGCTTTCGGAAGTGCATGACATTCAGGCGCAGAAAAAATTGGATGTGGGGGAGAACTATAATTTATATAATAACGAAGGTATTCTGGCTGTCCAGTCGCCGCTGATGCTGAAATCTGCCGACGGTTTATATATCAATATCCATGAAGCGGCTTTGGTCAATTATGCTGCCATGCAATTGCAATTAGATAGTGAAAACTTTGTATTGTCAACGCTTTTAACTCCTGATGCGGCCGGAACAAGAGGTTTCCTGCAAACGTCGTGCGTTTCTCCATGGCGTACCATTCTGGTCAGCGACGACGCCCGCGATATTCTGGCGTCCAATATGATCCTGAATCTCAATGAACCCTGCGGATATGAAGAAACAAGCTGGATAAAACCGGTGAAATACGTTGGGGTATGGTGGGAGATGTTTGTCGCCGGCTCTACCTGGCAGTATACGGATGAAACCCGGAATATAAAACCGGGGGTTACGGATTACGCCGCCTGCAAGCCAAACGGTACGCATGGCGCAAATAACGAAAATGTCCGTAAATACATTGATTTTGCAGCAAGACATGGGTTTGACCAGATACTGGTTGAGGGTTGGAATATCGGTTGGGAAGACTGGACGGGTCGCTGGAAAGAAGAGGTCTTTGATTATGTGACTCCTTATCCTGATTTTGATTTGCCAACTCTTCAGCAATATGCGATGGGCAAAGGCGTCCGAATGATGATGCACAACGAAACGTCCGCTTCGGCAACCGATTACGAGCGAAAAATGGAAACAGCTTATCAATTTATGGTAGATAATCATTATACGGCCGTAAAAACCGGATATGTAGGCTATCCTGTTCCCCGTGGGGAATGGCGTAGCGGACAATGGATGGCGAACCATTATATCCGTGTGGCACGGAAGGCTGCAGAGCATAAAATCTGCGTCAATTCACATGAAGCGGTCAGGCCTACCGGACTTTGCAGGACGTACCCCAACTGGCTGGCCCAGGAATCAGCCCGTGGAACGGAGTTTGAATCAATGGGCGGAAACAATCCGGATCATACCTGTATCCTGCCGTTTACCCGTTTGGCAGGCGGTCCGATGGATTATACGCCGGGTATCTTCCGGATAAAGTTTGATTATTACAATTCCGATAATCCCAACCGTGTTCATACAACTTTAGCAAAGCAGTTAGCCTTGTATGTTACCATGTATAGCCCGTTACAGATGGCAGCTGATCTGCCTGAAAATTATGAACGATTTGCAGACGCTTTCCAATTTATCAAAGACGTTGCGGTCGATTGGGACCGGTCCTGGTACCTGGAAGCCGAACCGGGCGAATACATTACGGCGGCTCGTAAGGCTAAGGGTAAAGATGAATGGTATATCGGCGCCATTACGAACGAAAAATCACGGGAGGCAATTATTGACTTCAGCTTTCTTCCCGGAAAAGCTAAATTCACTGCAACCATTTATGAAGACGCCGAAGACGCCGACTGGGATAAAAAACCGATGCGTTATCATATCCGCACGGTAAAGGTCACAAACAAAACAAAGTTAAAACAGAAATTAGCTCCCGGAGGCGGTTGCGCAATTTCGGTTAAGTAG
>JAIROL010000209.1 GCA_031257565.1 Tannerella sp.
ACCCGTTACCATAAATGTATTTTATAACTGCACAAAAGTAACAAAAACTTCGATAATACTTGTAATAAAATAATAATTATCTAAAAATAAGAGAATTATTATTGTATATACATGCTAATTTTAGTATCTTACTCTTCAAATTGATGTATTTTTTGTCATAATATATCAATAACACTTTGTAGACAGGACAATACAGCCATGCCGGTTCGTCAAGTTTACGATGAAGATTTTCTACGCTCAATCCGATACTTTCTTTTCGTATATCCGATTTGCGGATGAACTCTATCTCTATGCCCTGTTCTACACTATATTGAACGTATCTTTTCCTTATACGGCTCTGCAAAACGGGGATAATCAAATATCCTTACACTCCTTACGTCCTTTCATTTCGCTTTTTACGTATAAATACAGCTCGTCGTCTTCACTGTCTCCCGACTTGACCATGCTGATTTCAATCGGATTACCCCGATTGTCATACGCCGTTTTAAATCCGGCGTCTTCCATACCATATTCACGCAAATCAGAACGGGAGACGCACAGATAATCAAAGCCTTTTTCACATAGCGCCGTCAGGTTTCCTTGCGACCTTCAAAATAAAAATTGGTCAAGTTATTCCTATTTGAAATAACTTGATATCTTTACATCTTTTGTAGTGAAGATGGCGGGGGGAGGTCAGGTAGCGTCCGGAGGTTGCACGAATATGCGCAGATGCGGACTTCCCGCACTGTTTATGTATCACGAATATTTGACAGCGCATAGAGTGGCACAACCCGCACTTTGTTGTATGTGCAAAAGTTTTCAAGCGAGGTGCGGTAGCCGTATTCGCTGCCTTTGAGCTCGATAAATTTGTACATACTTTGCATTGAGCCGGAAGTATTTGCTTTTACTTCGACAGGAAAAATACTGCTATTCATGGTTATTACATAGTCGACCTCTGCTTGCGCGTTGCGCTCCATTCGTTGCCAGTAATGCATTTCGGGCTTTTTTAGATAATTGCCGTATTTCACAAGCTCCAAACCCGCAAACATTTCAGAAAGTCCGCCTTTGTTTACAAAATCGGTTTCGTTTGCTAACAGAATATCGGCGGCTTGTATTCCGAGTAGTGATTGCATTAAACCAATATCAAAAAATAGAAATTTTCTGTATTTAGGGTTGATTTCTGCGCCGAGCGGCAAACCGTTTGCAGATGTGTGAGTAACAGGCGTAATTAGCCCTGCAAGTACAAGTAAATTCAGCGCTGTTTTTATTGTTCCTGCGTCATTTCCAGCTTCGGCATAAATGAATTTGTTTCCCGCCTGACGAGCCACAGAACGCAATGTATTCATCAAAACCAACGGTGAAATGCGCGTTTTGTATTTGTTGAAATCGTCTTGCAGCGTATCTACAATGTCGTTATGAACAGCGGCGCAACGAGCAAAATTATTTGTTGATACCCATTCGCACACCGCTTCCGGCATTCCACCAACGAGGAAAAATGTGCGCAACTGTGCTACCATTTGTTGATGCAGCGCATCAGGCAATGGGTGCATAAAATCGGACTTTTGTTTAAAATCTACCTGAATATCAAGTCCTTGTGATGACAAAAATTCGTCAAACGAAAAAGGATACATATACAGCGAGCGTACTCTGCCGACAGCAAAAGAGGGAAGTTCTTCGAGCGCAAACTCCAGCAGTGAACCGGCTGCCACAACGTGAAGTTCAGGAAAATCTTCGTAAAAATAGCGCAAAGAGGCAATTATACGGTTCGATTCCTGAATTTCGTCAAGAAACAGCAGCGTTTCACCTGCAACAACCGGCGTGTTGAAAATCGCGCTGATTTGATTACAAATAGACTTAATATCAATATTTTCGCCGAAAAGTTGGCGCACATTTCCCTGTTTTTCGATGTTTATTTCGATAAAATATTTGAATGTTTTGCCCAAATTGCGAATGGCGGACGATTTGCCAACCTGCCGCGCACCGCGAATTAAAAGCGGCTTGCGATTGTTGTCTGTTTTCCACTCTTGCAAGTACTGGTCAACATGTCTGCTTAAATACCGTTTCATAATGGATTAAATTCGTTTTGGATGCAAAGATACAGCTGATTTCCGAAAAATCCAAATCTAAAAATTGGCATTTTACAGAAAAATCCAAATCTAAAAATTGTGTTTTCTCGCATATAAATCTGTGGTATCTCCGTGTCTCTGTATTTAGATCGACAAAAAAAATTACACTACACTTTAGGGGTAAGTCAAAGTCATACGTATATGCTATATAGAAGAAACTGAAATGGATCAGAAAACAATAGAAAAATACTTGAAAGGAATTACATCCTCCCATGAAAGAAATGAAGTAATGGGATGGATTGAAAAGGAAGAAAAGAACAAAAAAGACTTTTTGGAACTTAGGAAACTCTATGATATCTCCGTATGGAATGCCGAAGTTATTCCTCATAAAAAAGTAAAAAGACATGCCGCAATTAATAATTTATGGAGAGCGGCCGCTGTTTTCCTGGTTTTATTAAGTATGGGATTAAGCTATCTCCTGTTGTCGAAAAGCGAAATACAAATGTCAGTTGAGACGGTAACCTGTCCTCAAGGGCAACGTTTGGAATTGTTTTTATCAGACGGCACCAAAGTATGGCTTAATTCAAACTCAACGCTCTCTTTTCGGAAAGATAAAAAAGAAAAAAACCGGACCGTCGAATTGGATGGAGAAGCTTATTTTGATGTAATACCTGATAAGAATAATCCTTTTATCGTTAAAACAGAAACTCATGATATTACTGTTTTAGGAACTTCATTTAATGTTTTTGCCTACCGGAATTCCGGATTATTTGAATGTTCCCTGGTGGAAGGAGTTGTTCGCCTAAAAAGCGCCAGCGAGAATACGGAGATACTACTTCAGCCGAATGAGAAAATACGTATGGCGAATGGCGTTGTTTCGCGTCTATCGATTGATTCGGATAAAGAATTCTTATGGAAAATAGGAATTTATTCTTTTAAAAATCAACCGTTATCGGAAGTTTTCGCTCACATTTCCTTATTGCATGAAGTAAAAATAGAACTGAAAAATCCACTGATCGGCAACCAAATGTGTACCGGGAAATTCAGGAATAAAGACGGGATAGATCATATACTTTCCACTTTACAAAAGAATTACCGGTTCTCCTATTTGAAAGACGAAGATTCACAAACATATACAATCTATTAATGAAAAATAAACATATGATGAAAAGACCAGTTAATCGTAAGACTAAAAGTCTGTTTTTCTATCTGTTGATAGGAATATTATACTTTATTCACCCTGATATTTGCGCTCAGTCTATTCAGCCGCCCGGGAGTAATATGACTTTGGCTGAATTGATTCAACAAATCGAACGACAATCGGATTATCTGTTTATATATAATGAAACAGAGATAGATGTGAAGATGAAATTACCGTCCCTCCCTCTGAAAACAGAAAATGTAACGAGCCTGTTAAGCGCCGCACTGGCAAATACTCCTGTCCATTTCCTGATTGAAAACAAAAACATCATTCTGAATACCCGGAAGCTGCAAGAAGAAAAACAGTCAATTTTAATATCGGGCGTTGTAATGGATGAGACGGGAGAACTTCTGATAGGGGCTAATGTTTCAATCAAAGGATCATCTGAAGGAGTAATAACCAATGTAGATGGTGAATTCATATTAAATGTTGAATCGGACGCCGTTCTGGTCGTATCCTATTTGGGGTATATTCCACAGGATATTCCTGTGCGAAACAAGACGCGTCTGGAAGTTGTATTGAAAGAAGATTCAAAAACATTAGAAGAAGTAGTGGTTATAGGATATGGCAAACTAAAGAGAAAAGAGATCACAGGATCGCATACCAGCGTAAAGATGAATACAATTCCTCCGGTAGGAGGAGCCACTATTACTCAATTCCTCGGGGGAAAGGCAGCCGGACTAACAGCAACAGTAGCTTCCGCCCAACCCGGAGGCAGGGTAAATCTGCAAATCCGGGGCAGTGCATCTAATCGTCAACCTTTGATTATTGTTGACGGATTTCCGATCACCTCTTCTTTTTACAATGTATCTTCAGGAGAGTTCGGCGCCGGAGATACGGACGCTGTGCTTGCTTCTATCAATCCGAACGATATATTAAGTATTGATATCTTGAAAGATGCTTCAGCCACTTCCATTTATGGATCGAAAGCGGCAGGCGGGGTTATTCTGATAACGACTAAGCGGGGTTCCGGTATCGAACCACGCGTAGAAGGAATAGCGAATGTGGGCTGGTCCCATGCCTATAATATTCCTGACTTGCTGGATGCTACGGATTTTATGTATGAAACAAACCGGGCGATAAAAGAACGTTTTATGTACGACAACCAGATTGCTCCCTATGGAAAAAGGCAATGGGGAGAAGTCGGCTTACCGGAATATAAGGATCGTTATCTTCCCGGCGATTTTGAAACATGGAAAGGCAGGAAAGGAACAAACTGGTTTGATGAAATATCCCGAATAGGGAAGGTTCAGAATTATGGAGCCAACATACAAGGAGGTATTCAATCCTCTAAATATTACGCTTCTTTCGGTTATTTCAGCCAGGAAGGGGTAATAAAAAACAATAACTATAATAAGTTCACGGCACAAATCAATATAGACCAGAAATTCGGAGAGAAAGCAACTTTAGGGAATGGATTTGCAGCTTGGAAATTAAGTTCGTTGCACATAAGTAATGAAAAAATTAAAGAGAACTCTCCCATACAGGTCTATTTCAACAGTATGTCCCATACTCTCTTCTTTTCAGAGGC